>DATIZR010000110.1 GCA_035516965.1 Nitrospirota bacterium | reverse complement strand
CCTGGTAGATTTCGATATCAAGATCGTACCCGGAACCGAGGATATCGGCACCCAGAAGACCGCGTTCCTTGGCCTGGTCAATCGCAAGCTGAAGGCGGTGCACTGCCAGAGGATACTCGGCACGGACGTAGATATACCCGTAGTGGGCGTTAATGGCCTTGGCCGCGATGATCATACCCTCAAGCACGGAATGCGGGTCGGCCTCCATGACGCTGCGGTCCATGAACGCTCCAGGGTCGCCCTCGTCGCCGTTGCACAGGATGTACTTGACGTCGCCGGTGACGCGTGCGCAGAGTTCCCATTTGAGGCCCGTCAGGAATCCAGCGCCGCCCCTGCCGCGGAGCCCGGACTTCTTCATCTCGTTCACGATCTGCTCGGGCGTCATCTCCGTAAGCGCCTTGGCCGCCGCCAGGTATCCGTCGCGTGCGATATACTCTTCGATCTTTTCGGCATCGATGAGGCTCCGGTTCCTGAGCGCCCGCAGCACCTGGTGCTTGAAGAACGGGATATCGTTCATCACCGGAATCGTCTTCTTGTCCGCCGGCGGCGTATACAGGAACTTCTGGACCGGCCGCCCCTTGATGAAGTGCTCCTCCACCAGGTGCGGAACATCCTCGGGCTTCACCACCTGGTAGAAGATGTCCTCGGGATATACCACCATGACCGGACCCTTGGCGCAGAACCCGTTGCACCCGGTCAGGACGATCTTCACCTCGCCTTGCAGGTTCCGCTTGATGAGCTCGGTCTCGAGCGCATCCTTCACCTTGAGCGATCCGTTTGCCACGCAGCCCGTTCCTGCGCAGATCATAATGTTCGAACGGTATGTTGTCTCCACGATATTTACTCCATGTATGCCATCTGCAATTTGCTATTTACCGTTGTTCAACCGCTTAATATGTCGTCTCATGCCCGACGACCAGGGCAAACTCTTGCACGGGCTTCCCACCCATCACGTGATCCGCAAAGATCTTGCGCATCTTGTCGTCGGTCAGCGAGATGTATCTGACCGGAGGCTCCCCGGCCAGTTCGATCGTTGCCATGGGCTCCTGGCTGCAGAGCCCCGCGCAACCGGACGTCGTGACGGCCACGTCCTTTGCATTGGCCTTTGCAAGCTCTTCCATCACGGCATTCATGATGCTCCGCGCACCTGCTGCGATGCCGCACGTGCCCATGTGGACCGTGATCTTGACCCGGAACCCGCCCTCGCGGAGAGCCTGGGTCGCGTGGTAGTTTTCCTTGATCTTCTTCAAGTCTGCTATTGTCAGCTTGGCCATGGCAACCTCACTATTAGGGAAGATTGAAGAATGAAGATTGGTAATTTACCATCCTGCCTTTTCAGGCTTCCGTTTCCCATTTTCCATTGTCTCTTTACTCGTACTTCTTCACGATGTCCATCACCTTCGTGGCCGCCACATCGCCGTAAGTGTCCTGACCGATCACGACGACCGGCGCAAGACCGCAGGCGCCGAGGCAACGGACCGCCTCGATGGAATATTTTTTATCCCGGGTGACCTCGCCGACCTCGATGTCCAGCTCGTCCTTGAGTTTGTCAAGGATCTCCTCGCTCCGCTTCACGTAACACGCCGTCCCGAGACAGACCCGGATAACGTGCTTGCCGCGAGGCACCAGCGTAAAGAAGGAATAGAAGGTGGCCACGCCGAACACAACGCTCGGAGACATTTTCATTCCCTTTGCGATGTAGCGCTGGACGACATGGGGCAGATAGCCGCAAACGTCCTGGGCCTGCTGCAGCACCGGGATGAGCGAACCGGGCTTGTCTTTGTACTTTGCGATGATCGCATCGATCTTTTGAAACTGCTCGGGCGTCATGGAATCCCCCGAGGGAGTTGCCGCCTTATCCTGTGCAACCGCTTCGTTACTCATCATCTACCTCTTCTGTAAAATTATGCTCCGTTGCCACGGACGAACCCGGATACAATCGCGGATACCCGTATTTCGCTTCGTGGCAACTCCGTTTTTGAATCAAAGAATGCTTATATTACCCCTCAGCAGTTCCCGGACCGCATTCAGCACTTCCGGCTCGTTTATCGGCACGTTGTCGAGATCGCTCTTGAGCTCACGGCTGTCGAAACGGAAAGAAAGACTCCCGTTCCGCTCTTCATAAATATAGTCACGGTCGGGATGGCCCGCAATCAGTGTCAACAGGGTCTCTGCGATATTGCCGACGGGCGGCCGGTCCGGATGACCCCACCGGAACTTCGCCGTGACCCTCGTGCCCATGCCCGGCGCCGACTCTATAGCAAGGTCCCCGCCGGTTTGCTCCGCTGCCTGGGTCAAAAGGGGGATGCCCAGACCGGTCTTCTTGTGCTTCGTCGTGAAGAAGGGGTCCCGGACCTTTGCAAGCGTCCCTGCATCCATCCCCTTCCCGTCATCGACCACCTCGATCACGAGCAGGTCGTGCCCCGCATCTTTCGTGACGGTGATCCCTATCAGCCGAGCGTCTGCGCGTACCGAGTTTTCCGCGATATCCAGGATGTGCAGCGAGAGGTCTTCCACGCCTCAGCACTCTGCTTTTCTGTCGTCCCTGCCCGCCAGCGCCATCTTGATTTCCGCCACGCTCCCGTCCTGGACCGTGAACCAGGTAAACCGCCTGCCGATATCGTCCGGACCGTGGGCATCGGACCCGGTCACGACCGGAAACCTGCTGCAGTCGGGGAACTTCGCCTTCAGTTCGACCGCGGTCATTCGCGAGGCCTCCACTGCGTCGAGCGCCAAGGTCGGAGGGATGAACCCCAACTGACCGATGATGCTAAATGACTCCCGGTCCACATGCGCGGCGATGACCAGGCTCCCGCCTTTTGCCGCCCTTGCCTGCTCGATGATCGCATCAACGGATAAGGAGGTCGCCGCGATGAGCATCCGGTCGCAAAAACCGGTCACCCCGTCCTCGTCGTCCGCAATCACCTGCAGCCCGAAACTATGTTCGTCGTTCCTGCCCGCCAGGTGGCGATAGACATACGCCTGAAACTCCAGGAGGTCGTCAGCATCTTCAAAGAACACCAGGATGTGGGCTTCCTCGGAAGAAGCGACCTCCATCCCGCCCAGCACCATCAACCCGTTTCGTTCGCCCGCTCTTTTTACGGCAAGGACATTCTCGGCCGAGTTGTGGTCGCAGATGCCGATCAGGTCCATGCCGTTCCGGACCGCAGCGGCCACGATCTCACGGGGCGACATGTCCAGGCTGGAGCACGGAGACAAGCAGGTATGCACATGAAGATCAGCTTTAATCCGCCTCAGTGCCACGGATCCCCGCCTTGTACAATCTCCCCGCGAGTTCAAAGGCAGAAAGCCCGCTGACCAGGATCGGGATGTTCTCTTCCTCCGCCTTCGCGAGGGTATCCTTTTCCGGCTGCCTGCCCTGAATCAGAACGATCCCGGACAGCCCCTTGTGAGACGCAACCGCCACGATGTTCTGGTGGATATGGAGCGTTATCCAGAGCACGCCGTCCTCGGCATGGGCTAGAACATCGGACAGCAGATCGCTCACGTATCCGCCGGTCACTTCCTGCTCCAGGTTTCCGGAGCCTGCCTTCACTTCAAGACCAAATTCCTTTACCAGGTCGCTCAGTTTCATGGGACTCCCGTCAGCTCGTGTAGTAGAACTGCATAGTCAGATGTGTCCCGTCCGGCACCGATGACTTCAACTCCATTTCATCCGAGCATTTTTTCATATTCACCAGGCCCATGCCCGCGCCGAAACCCAGTTCACGGACCCAGTCCGGCGCCGTGGAATACCCGGGCTGCATTGCTTGCTCGACGTCCGGGATGCCCGGGCCGTTGTCAATTGCCTCGACGACGATCCCCCACTTCTCCACCCGGGCCCGGATCTCGCCCCGCTTGGTATACGAGGCCAGGTTGATCTCGGCCTCATAGGTGGCGACCCCGATCCTACGGAGGAGCGGCGGACAGACCCCCAGTTTCTTGAGCGCGTTCTTAAGCTCGCTTGCGGCCTTGCCTGCTTCCTTCAGCGTCTGGCCTGCAACCTTGTACTTGAACGTGAACGTGATCTCATCGGCGGAAACGTCTTCGAAGAACTTGTGGATCGTCGGACGGTGCCGCGCCAGAACCGCCGTGGTTTCGGACTGCTCATATTCGACCTCGAGCTTCTTGAGCAGGCCTTCCACGATGCTTCCCTTGGTGATGATGCCGATCAGTTCATCATGCCGGTTCAGGACGGGATACCGGCGGTAACCGAACCTGGAGAATTTCGCGATGCAATGGACCAGCAATTCATCGTCGTACAGGCACTCGACCTTCGTCTTCATCCGCTCCCGGACCGGGGCATTGATCGAATTGTCGGTCAGGGCGTTGATCAGGTCTTCGATACTGACCATTCCCACGAGCTTGCCGTTCTCCACGACCGGCGTGCCGGACAGCCGGTTGTCGCGGAGGATGATCCTGAACTCCGCCATGGTCTGGTCGGGGCGCACACTGATGATCTTGGGCGCCATCACCTCGCCGACCCTGAGCTCATAGACCATCTCCTGGGTCTTGGTCAACCGGTCCAGGGTGCCCTGCTTTGTTCCTTGTTCCGCCATCACGCTGATTGCCGCTCGGCCACGCCTTTGAGCCCATTCGAGTACAGGACCCCGCATGCTTCGAACATGGTCAGTTTCGTCGTGAAGAGCGGGATGTCCTTCTGCTGCGCTAACGCCACCGTGTCCCTTTCGGGCATCTTCCCACGGACGACGCAGACCGCCTTGATATCGGCGATATCGGCGGTCCGGACGGCCTGGGGATTCGTGAGCCCCGTGACCAGGATGCCGTTGGCGTGCGACCTGCCGAGCACATCGCTCATCAGGTCGGCGCTGAAGCAGCTTTCAACTTCGATCTGATCGATGAGGCCGTCGCCGACCAGGACCTCGGCCTGCAACAGCCTCACGATCTCTCGCAGGTTCATGCGGCAGTCCCTCTTACCGGTCGCATTCGCCGAGCACGATATCGATCGTGCCGATGCAGGCGATAACATCGGCCACCATGAGGCCGGTCACCATCTTCGGGAGAGCGCTGATATGCACGTAGGATGGCGCGCGGATTTTAACCCGGTATGGTCTTCCGCTCCCGTCGCTTACAATATAGAAGCCGAGTTCCCCCTTCGGCGCCTCGGTGGCGACGTAGACCTCGCCCTTAGGCATGGGCACCCACTTGCTCATCAGCACAAACTGGTGCGCCAGCGACTGCATGCTCTGCATCACCTGCATCTTTTCGGGTATGGCGTAGCGCGGGTCATCGGTCGTGATGCGCCCGGGCTGCATCATGTCCAGGCACTGCTTGATGATCCGGTTGCTCTGGCGCATCTCGTTGATGCGAACGATATACCGGTCGTAGACATCGCCGTTCGTCCCCAGCGGGACGTCGAATTCAACCTTGTCGTAGGCTGCATAGGGATCGACCTTGCGGAGGTCGTAGTTTACGCCCGAGCCCCGCAGCGTTCCACCGGTGAGGCCGTAATTCACCGCCTCCTCCGCCGTCATGACGCCGATGCCCACGGTGCGCTGAAGCCAGATGCGGTTCTGCCGGATGAGGGTGTCGTACTCCTCCAGCCGCTGCGGGAAGATCTCGGTGAACTCGCGGCACTTTTCGATGAAATCACGCGGCACGTCGTTCCGCACACCGCCGATGCGGACATAGCTCACGGTCTGCCGGGCGCCGGTGACCATCTCGGTAAGGTCGAGGATCAGTTCGCGCTCGCGCAGCGTGTACATGCAGACGGTCATGGCGCCGATGTCCAGCGCGTGGGTTCCGAGCCACACCAGGTGCCCCGAAAGCCGGGTCAACTCAGCCATGAGCGTACGGATGAACTGCGCCCGCTCGGGCACCGTGATACCGGCAAGTTTCTCCACGGCGACAACCCAGCCGAGGTTGTTGTTCATACAGGTGATGTACTCCAGCCTGTCCGTCATGGGGATTATCTGGTGATAGGTCCTGCTCTCCATCCACTTCTCGATCCCGCGGTGAAGGTAGCCGGGCCGGGGGTCGCAGCCCACGACGGTCTCGCCCTGAAGATCGATGACCAGGCGCAGCACGCCATGGGTTGCCGGGTGCTGGGGCCCCATGTTCAGAGTGATTTCTTTTTGCACGATCTCTTTCTTCTCGGTCACGGACATATGATCACCATGAATTCTCAATTTCACATTCCAACGTTCAATTCAAAAGGCCGAGTCATTAAATCAATTTTGCACTTTGGATTTGACATTTTACTTATCTTCTGACTTATCTTCTTCTCAGTATCCCTTCAACGGGTATTCCTTCCTGAGCGGGTGTCCTTCCCAGTCCTCGGGCAGCAGGATCCTTCTGAGGTCCGGGTGGCCGTCGAACTGCACGCCCATGAGGTCGAAGGTCTCACGCTCGTGCCAGTTGGCCGTGTGCCAGATGGCAGAGACCGTATCGATCCGCGCGTCCTCCTCGGGAACCCGCGCCTTGAGCCGGATACGATGAAGATAGGAGGTTGAGATCATGTTGTAGACGACTTCGAATCGGGGTCCCTTGTCTCCGGGATATTGTGAGTAGTCAACAGCGGTGAGGTCGGCAAGATGGTCCATCTTGAGGGAGGGATCGTCGCGGAGATAGAGGCAAATCTCTTTAATCACCTCTTTCCTGACCAGGACACTGACCTGCCCGGCATGGCTCGTGACTGCGAGCACTTGACCGGCAAATTTCTCTTCTATCATTTTGGCGATCTGTAAGGGCTCCATACAACCTCGTCAATGGCGCACCGGTCACCCGGTGCGAAGGTTTGTCTTGATGATCATGAGTGGGGCGTGTCGCGGAAGTTACTTCCGGATATACTTCTCTTTCTTGATTTTTTCCTGCAGTTTCATGATTCCGTTCATGAGCGCCTCAGGCCGGGGAGGACAGCCCGGGATATACACGTCCACAGGGACGATATTGTCGACGCCCTGCACCACGCTGTACGTATTGAAGATGCCGCCGGAACTCGCGCAGCTTCCCATGGCGATGACATACCGCGGCTCGGGCATCTGATCGTAGACGCGCCGCACGATGGGCGCCATCTTCTTCGTCAGCGTCCCGGCAACCAGCAGCAGGTCGGACTGGCGCGGCGACGGACGGGGCACGGTGCCAAAACGGTCGAAGTCATGCTGGGGAGCGGAATAGTACTGGATCATTTCGATAGCGCAGCAGGCGAGACCAAACGTCATCGGCCAGATCGAGCTGGCCCTGCAGTAGTTGAGGAATGAATCAACGGTCGTGGTGATATAACCGTCCTCAAAAAGGTTTTGCATTACTCCCATTCCAGTGCCCCCTTCTTCCACGCATAAAAATATCCGACGAGCAGGATGACGACGAAGATGACCATCTCGATCAAACCATACAGACCGAGGTGGTCGAACGCCACGGCCCAAGGATAGAGGAAGACGGCTTCGATATCGAAGATGAGGAACAGCATGGCAACGATGTAGTAGCGGATGGAGAACTTCCGGTGCGCATCCATGAAGGGGGTAATGCCGGATTCGTAGGTCAGCAGCTTTTCGGGATAGGGATTCCGCGGACGGATGAACCATCCGGCGACCAGCATACCGACACCCATTGCGGTGCCGAGCAGCAGGAAAATTACCACCGGCAGATAGTGTACCGGAAGATAGCTTGCAGGGGTCATCGGCAACTCCCACACTACTTATTAAATTTTAAATTACAACATGTTCCAAAACCGCGTCATATTAAGACAACCGGCATCATTTGTCAATAAAAAAAATTATAGCAATATAGCATGAAAGTTCCCGTGCCCGCGGCGGGAAACAGGCCGCTCGTCATGCTTGTTTTCATGCGGCCGATGCAGTACAATGCAGGCCGTGCAGGGAGGTGCCTGTGGACCCGTACTCGAAAGACAAGCTTCTCTCCTTCTATAATTTTCATCTGCAAAAATTCGGAGACCGGCCCGAGGCGCTCCGCTGGACGCCGCAGGGGCAATTGAGACGCTACCACATGCTCGCGGACATCGCGACGGCGGAGCAGCTGGATGGCAGCAGCGTACTCGACTACGGGTGCGGCACCGGCGACTTTTATCGCTTCCTGAAACGGCGAGGCATCACAGTCAGGTACACCGGCGTTGATATCAACAAAAACTTCATCGACCTGGCCAGAAAAAAGTATCCCGAATGCACGTTCAAGGTCATGAACACCGACGATGACGACCTCGATGGCTTCTTCGATTACATCTTTATCTGTGGCGTGTTCAACCTGAATGTGCCCGGCGTTGATGACGACATGAAGAACGCCCTCATCGCGCTCTTTAAACACTGCAACAGGGGCCTGGCGCTCAGCGCCCTGTCATCACACACTCCGGTCAAAGACCCCGAACTCCATTTCACATCGCCCGAGGATATGCTCAAGTTCTCCATCGAGCACCTTTCACCCGCCGTCGCTCTCCGCCACGACAGGATTCAGCATGACTTCCTCTTGTATGTGTACGCAGCTTACAATGAAATAGAACTTTAGGGTCAGGGAGCACAATAGGGAAGCCGGGACATTTACCGGGGAAAGCATGACGAACAGAAACAGGAAGCGCAAAATGAGACAAGAGGCCGGGGACGCAGCTGAACGGCGATCCGGGTGAGATCAGTCGGTGCGGCACGAAGTGCTCCGCTGAACAGGTCTCACGGGAAGTCCGATAACGATGCGGCGACGAAATACTGTGTGTGTCCGATTGATCCCGGGGGATCTGCAGTCTCAGACTATGGTTTCTTCTGCTTCAGTCCGCGATAACGGCGTTCGTATTCCACCATTATCAGCGATCCTCGAAAAAGGACCTGCATTTTTCGCGTAATGCGGCAAGCGCCTTTTCGTCCGGCATTGCCCCGTCCTTGAGCCCTTCTCCCGGTGCGGGAAGGATATGCATTGCTCTCGCACCGTATTGTCCGGCCTTTTCAGCGATGAGCGGGATATCTCCCTCGTTGACGCCGGGGGAAAATACCCCATTCACGGTCACGTGAAGCCCCGCATCCACGGCGAGCATCATGCCCTGCCACTGGTTCCTGAGCAGGAATTCCGCCGCGTCCTCCAGGGAATACCGTCTTCCTTTATAAAGAATGCGGGAATAGACCCGCTTCGCCGTTTCGGGCCAAAAAGCGCTGATCGTGATCGCGACGCTTCGCACGCCGTCCGCGACGACCTGCTCCAGGCGGTCTCTCAAGAGTAGGCCGTTCGTAGAGATGCCGAGCAGCAGTTCCGGGAACAGGCAGTTGAGCTGCCGGAGCACGACAAAGGTCGCCGCGTTTGCGAGCGGCTCACCGGGACCGGAGACCACAACGCTGCTCACGCGCTCACCGCGCTCGATGCGCGATCGAACCTCCTCCACGGCCGCTTCCGGCGTCAGGCTAAGACCCTGCAGCTCCTCGCCGAGATCGAATGTGCGGGAGCAGAAACCGCACTGGATATTACAGGCCGGGGCCACGGGAAGCCGGAGGCAGCCCGAGGCATTCGGGTCGTCAAGGGAGAAACAGGGCGAAATGGGGACACGTTCCCGTGAAGTGCATTGCTTTCCGCGCATGCACGGCCTCCTTGGAGAGAGTGTGATCGTGATGATGGATAACCACGGAATAAAATAGCAAGACCGTTGCCAAAGATTGAAGCATGTTATTCAAGGGGTTGTGGTGCTAGGGTGCGGGGGCGCTATTGAATAAACAGGCAGGTGAACAGAATCAGAGCAGCCAGGACTGACCGGGGCATAGTGGCCGGGTCCGCAATGAGTCAGCCGGAGAGACAGCGGCTCTCCCGGCACGCGGAAGAACTGGCCCCCGCCCTCCCGCTCCGTTCAGAGGAGCGGGAAAGGGCGATGGATCGGTTGATCATTTTCCCGCCTGCTGCTTCGCGCTTTCGGTCATGAGCTTTGCCACGGTCTTCGCGAAGGCGGCCGGGTCCCTCAGTTTAGAACCTTCCAGCAGCAGCGCCTGGTTGTACAGCATGTCGATATATTCCTTTACCAGCGCATCGTTCCCGCCCTTGCCGATCAGGTCGTTCATGGCCTCGAAAACCTGATGCGCCGGGTTGATCTCCAGGACCCGCTTCTGTGCCGGAACATCCTGGCCCATCGATCTCAGCAGCTTTTCCATCTGCGGGTCCAGCCCCTGTTCATCGGCGACTAGGCAGCAGGCCGAGTCCGTCAGCCTGCCGGAGAGGCGTACGTCCTTCACCTCCTCCTTGAGCTGCTCCTTGATCAGGCTGATGAGCTTCGACAGCTTCTCCCGGGAATGCTCCTTTTCCGCAGTGTCGGCCTTGTCCAGATTCACGTCGCCCTTGAGCACGGACTTCACCTTCTTGCCCCTGTATTCCTGCAGGTCGAGCATGATGATATCGTCGATGTCGTCGGTCAGGACCAGCACCTCATAACCCTTCTGCCGGAACGCCTCGAGGTAGGGTGATTGCAGCACATTCTCGTCGGGCTTGCCGGTGATGTAGTAGATGTCGGGCTGCGCGATCGGCATGTTCTTCACGTAGTCATCGAGCGTGGTGTATTTGCCCGCCTCGGTCATGGTCGACGCGAACAGCAGCAGGTCCGCGATCTGCTCCCTGCGCGAAGCATCGTAATGGATGCCTTCCTTCAGGACCCTGCCGAACTCGGTGTGGAACCTGACGTAGTCGTTATAGCCGGTCTTCTTCAGCTCCACCAGGGTATCGAGCACCTTTTTCGTCACGTTCTTGTTGATGATCTCGACCTGCCTGTTCGCCTGCAGGATCTCGCGCGACACGTTCAGCGGGAGGTCCGAGGAGTCCACGACGCCTGAGACGAAGCGCAGGTACGCGGGGATCAGCTTCTCGCAGTGGTCCATGATCTGAACGCGCTTGACGTAGAGCGTCGGTCCGACCTTGAAGTCGCGGTACAGGATGCCGTAAGGCGCCTTGGACGGGATGTACAGCAGCGCGGTGAACTCCGAGGTTCCTTCGGCGCGGTAATGGATCACCCGGGCGGGATCACTGAAGTCATGGGACACATGCTTGTAGAAATCGTTATACTCCTCAGTGGTGACCGATGAGGGCTCGCGGAGCCAGATGGCCTTGCCCGAGTTCATGCGCTCTTCTTCAGTGACCTTGATCCTCTTGCTCTTGTCCTGCGGGTCTTCCTTGTCGCGCTCCACGTCCATCACGACGGGATGCTCGATATAATCGGAATACTTCCGGATGACCGACCGGATCTCCCATTCGTCGAGATACTTCTTCTCCTCTGCCTTGAGGTGCAGGATCACGTCCGTCCCGGCCTGGTCCTTTTCGGCCTCCCCGACCGTGTACGAACCATCGGCGGTCGATTCCCAGATCACGGCCTTCTTCGTCTTTTCCGTTGCCTTCCGGGTTACGACGGTGACTTTGTCCGCAACCATGAAGGAGGAATAGAAGCCCACGCCGAACTGGCCGATCAGCTCGGGGCTGTCCTTGACGGTCTTTTCCTTCAGCAGCCTGAGGAAGTCCCTGGTGCCGGAATGGGCGATGGTCCCGAGCTCGCCCATCACCTCGTCGCGGGTCATGCCGATGCCGTTGTCGCGGACGGTCAGGGTGCCCGCGGTCCGGTCGATTACGATCTTGATCTTCCACTCGCCCGTGGCCTCCATGATCTCCCTGTTCGTGAGCGACTCGTACCGGGCCTTATCGATGGCGTCGGATGCGTTGGAAATGAGCTCCCGCAGGAAGACCTCCTTGTGGGAATAGAGGGAATGGATCATCAGATCCAGCAGTTCTTTCACTTCTGTCTTGAATTCCATTTTTTCTGCAGTTGCTGCCATGGCGCACCTCCTGATGTTGATGTGGACGAAACTCGGCCGGCCCCCGGGGCCGGGACCTATTTATACCGGGATACTGCGGTGATTGTCAAGAGGGTCGGAACGGTTCCGGAGCAGGGAGGACCTGACAAGTCATCGGCCGGACGGGCCAGTGAGCAACATGGGATAGACCGCTGAGTGCCGGGGAGGCAAGGCCGGTCCAGGAACGGCGGACAACGGATGGACTATGCCGGATGAAGATGTCGCGTTTTACTCCTCTTCCTCCGGCTCAGGCTGATCATCCGCTTCGCTGCCGAAGGGTCCCCTGATGCCCAGTTCCTTGATCTTTTTTCGCAGGGTGTTGCGGTTGATGCCGAGGAGGTGCGCGGCGCGGACCTGATTGCCTTCCGTCTTCCTGAGCACGAGCATAATGAGCGGCTTCTCCACGCGCTGGATCACGAGGGAATAGATGTCTCCGCTTTCGAGGCCGCCCATGCGGTCGACAAGATCGGAGAGTTTTTCCTCGAGGAAGTTCTCGAAGGACAGCGCGACGCCGTGGCCGGGCTTGAATATCTGCGGCGGCAGGGCGTCGGGAAATATCTTGTCGCCCTGGGAGAGCGTGATGGCGCGCTGGACGGCGTTCTCCAGTTCGCGCACGTTCCCGGGCCAGTCGTAGGCGCGCAGGATCTTGATCGTCTCGGGCGTGAGCACCTTTGCCTTGCCCTGGCCGGACTGGTATTTCTGCATGAAGAACTCGGCCAGCGTCGGGATGTCGTCCTTTCGCTTCCTGAGCGGCGGAATGCCGATCTGGATGACGTTCAGGCGGTAGAACAGGTCCTCCCGGAACCGCTTGTCGCGCACCGCCTTTTCGAGGTTGCGGTGCGTCGCCGCGATCACGCGAACGTCGGTCTTGATCGGCTCGGTTCCGCCCACCCGCTCGAACTCGCGCTCCTGCAGCACGCGCAGCAGTTTTCCCTGCAGCGGCAGGTTCATGTCTCCGATCTCGTCCAGGAACAGGGTGCCGCCTCCCGCGGCCTCGAACTTCCCGATCTTGCGCACCACGGCACCGGTGAAGGCGCCCTTCTCGTGGCCGAAAAGCTCGCTCTCGAGCAGCTCCGACGGGATCGCGGCGGAGTTGACCGCGACGAAGGGCCTGCCCGCCCGCCTGCTGTGGTAGTGGATGGCCCGGGCCACCAGTTCCTTGCCGGTGCCGCTCTCGCCGTGGATCAGGACCGTGGCATCGCTCTCGGCGACCCTGCCGATGGTCTTGTAGATCTCCTGCATGGCCGGCGTATTGCCCACCAGCCCGCCCTCGTACTTCTCCCGCACCTCGGCCCGAAGCGCGTTCACTTCGAGCGAGAGACGGCGGATGTCGATCGCCTTGCGCACGAGGATATTCACCTCGTCCAGGTCAAAGGGCTTGGTGATGTAATCGAAAGCGCCCCGCCGCATGGCCTCGATCGCGTTCTGCATCGTGGCCTGCGCCGTCATGATGATGACCGAAACCCCGGTGTGCTCGCCCTGGATCTTCTCGAGCGCCTCGAACCCGCTCATGCCCGGCATGCGGATGTCCATGAGAGCGATGGCGATGCCGCCCTCCTTGATCCGGTCAAGCGCCTCCTGGGCGTTCTTCGCCAGGGCCGTCTCGATGTGCTCCTTCTCAAGGGACTTCTTCAGCACCCAGCGGACGCTTTCGTCGTCATCGACTATGAGGACTGTTTCATTGGACATGGTCAATACCAGAGTCTCAAATCCGTACGTCTCGCAAAGACGCCAAGGAAAGACTCAGAACCCCGAACAAAATCAGCCGCTGCACGAGTCAATAAATCGTATAAAAGATGCATGCTTTTCGTTGCGACTTTGCGTGAGACAGCTTTTGACTCTTGTTGTGCGCTCTAGCTGAATTCCCCCTCGTTACCCCGCGAGGGGTAAATAGATGCTGAATGTCGTGCCTTCGTTCTCCTGGCTCTCGACGCGCATCGTTCCCAGATGCTCCTGAATGATCTGGTACGAGAGCGCCAGCCCCAGGCCGACGCCCTTGTCCTTGGTGGTGAAGAAGGGCGTGAAGATATCGTTCAGGTGCTCCTGCTTGATGCCTCGGCCGGTGTCGTTCACCTTGACGACCATCAAGCGGAGTTTCTTGCCGTCGGACTGCACGCTCGTGAACTGGTCCGACATCCTGGTGACCAGGGTCAACTTCCCGCCCGATTGCATGGCCTCGACGGCGTTCCTGATGATGTTCAGGAATACCTGAACGAGCTGGTCCCGGTTCCCGAGAACGTCCGGCAGGCTTGGATCGTATGAACGCGTGAGGATGATGTTGCTCTGCCGGGCATTCTCCTCGTTCAGCAGCAGCGTGTGGTCCAGGATGCTGTGGATGTTGCAGGCCTTGATCTCGAGCGGCTTCAGCCGCGTAAAGTCAAGGATGCCCTCGAGCACCTTGTTCAGCCGGTCCGCCTCCTTCAGGATCACATCGAGGTATTCGATCTGGCTTTTGCTTGTCCCCTCTTTGTTGACGGACCGCTCCCGGGACCTGAGCTCGGACTTCATCAGCTGTGCCGCGCCGCTGATCCCGACCAGCGGGTTTTTCACCTCGTGTGCGATGCCCGCTGCGATCATGCCAAGGGTAGCAAGCCGGTCGGACCGCCGCATGCGCTCCTTGAGCTCCCGGACGCCGGCCTGATCGCGGATAGTCAGGATCAC
>DATIZR010000109.1 GCA_035516965.1 Nitrospirota bacterium | reverse complement strand
CCTCTCCACCATGGCCTTTATCGCCGAGAACAGCTCCCCGATCTCGTCCTTGCCCGCGGACCCCACGGTCTGAGAAAGGTCTCCTGACGCCACCTTCCCTACGATGCCGTTCAGCCGCGCAATGGGCTTCAGCGCCATGGTGCGGAACAGGAAAAACACCATCACCGAGATCAGGGCCATCGTGCCCAGGGAGAGCGCGGCGATGATGAGATTGGAATGCGCCAGCGACGTTCTTACGTGATTGGTGCTGATCCCTATCTTGACCATCCCGATGGTTTCGCTGCCCTGCATCACCGGGCTGGAGAACTCAATGATGCCTGTTTTATCTGCCACCTCCGCTTTTTGATGGGTCAGCTGGTTGCCGCCCTTGTCCTGGATGACCGCATAAACGATATCAGGATCGCCCTTTGCGATGTCCCGCGCATAGTTTTCGAGATAGGAGAAATTAAAGCTGAGGATCGGTTCGGCGGCGATGCCTGACACGAACTGCGCCAGGTTATTCCCTTTCCCGTTTATTTCGGCAAGCAGAATGCTTTTCTCATGGGCATTGATGATCGCTCCCATTGCCGAAAAGACCAGGATGAGAACCGACAGGATGCTGACGAGAAACTTGCCGGTCAATTTCCAACTCTGCATAAAAGCAAACCCCATAGGCCCCCCAACCATATCCCGTATACCGCCGGAACGGCTTTTGATGACGACGCCGGGTCCGCCACCGATGCCGGACGCCGCCGCTCTACGATCGATCAGAACGCGCCGGCCAATTTTGCCGCTTTCCGAAGCTCATCATAGTCCTTGTCGGTCACGTGAGCGAATCCGGTCAGCCGTGCTGCACCGAGGATCTTATCGTTAGCGGGATCGTTCGGCTTAAGCTTGAACAGAGCGGCCTTTATCTTCGCCTCGGCTGCCTTGTTCAGCCTGGGGGTCCCGAATAAAGGCCAGTTCGGGAAATAGTCCGTATAGCCTACGACCCGCAGCTGCGACAGGTCCACCTTGTCCTTCATCTTGTCCAGGTCATCCTCCCGGATGCCGCCGGCGTCAGCAGCCTTGTTGAAAACAGCCATGGTCACGTTGTCATGCTTCTTGGCAAAGGGCAGCGTGGTGAAGTCCTTCTCGACATCAAGTCCTGCCTTGCTCAGCAGCAGCATCTGGAAAACGTAGCCGGCAGCGGAATCCTTGTCCACGAAAATGAGCTTCTTGCCCTTGAGGTCCTGGATCTTGTTTATTCCGCCGTCCTTCCTGGCGATGATGATGCCCCGGAACCGGGTGCCGCTCTTTGCTTCGGAGGATACCGCAAGGGGCTCAAGGTTTGCGTTCTTCTTCAATTGTACATAGACCAGCGAATTGGCAAACCCGATATCGATCTGCCCTGATGTGACCGTCTCTTTAAAGGCCTCGAAGTCCTTCGGGATGACGAGACTCACCTTTTCCCCTATCTCCTTCGAAAGGTATTCCGCCAGTGGATTGAACATGGCGTGAAGTTCCATCGCGCTTAGGCGCGGCAGGATTCCGAATCGAATCTCGGCCGACGCAATCCCCGGCTGGAACCAAACAAGTCCCGCAACGAAAAGCATGAGCGCTGCAACGGTCGTTCCCAATCTGATTTTCATAGTTCCCCCTGATAGTGTTTATTCACCGCCTTGGAATTATAAATATTAACATGCCAAAGAACAAGGATGAAGGACATCCGTGTGCAGTTTTTTGCCCTTTTGCATGTCAGAAATCTGCGAACTGACGCTCCCGTGACGTGCTTGCGAGCAAGAGGCAGAAGTATTATTGCGAGGCCACAGAGAGCGCATTCACATCGGCGACATCTTCTTTTCAGGCCTGCAGACAGCTGGGGATAATGGAGCTCTGAGTCTGCTGCACGATCCTGTACTTAGCGGCACGCCCTTTAGAAGCGCTCATAGTCATTCTGATGATAGGGTCTCTTGCCGTTGCCCCCATTTCCATTCCCGCCGGAACCCGCGCCTGCATTGTCTGCGGAAACTTTGACCGTACTCTCCGCCTTTCCGATCGAGATAAGCTTATCATATGCCCGGGCATGTCCGCCACTACGGGCCAGAAGAGCCTCATTGCCCGCGGTGATCGAGCCGGCCTTGTTCTTCGACAGGATGTCCGCAAGACCCTTTCCTTCCTCCTGCTCTTCACCTGTTTTGAA
Organism: Nitrospirota bacterium; assembly: GCA_035516965.1. Classification (NCBI taxonomy): domain Bacteria; kingdom Pseudomonadati; phylum Nitrospirota; species Nitrospirota bacterium. Next base: position 11,867 of record DATIZR010000109.1, on the reverse strand, counting down.
GAACGCTATGGACTCCTGCAGCTGAACCGACTGAGAAGCCAGCTCCTCGGCAGTCGAGGCCGTCTGTTCCGCCGCTCCGGCATTCTGCTGGATCACCCGGTTCAGCTGCTCGATGGCCGTATAGATCTGGCCCGCTCCCGTCGTCTGTTCTTTGCTTGCCGCGTTGATCTCCTGCACGAGCTCCGCCGTTCGCTCGATGCTGGGGACCAGCCGGGCAAGCATCCTGCCGGACTGCTCGGCGACCTCGACGCTGGTCGTCGAAAGTCTCGCGATCTCGCCGGCTGCGGCCTGGCTCCGTTCAGCCAGCTTGCGGACCTCGGCAGCCACGACCGCGAATCCCTTGCCGCTCTCCCCTGCACGCGCCGCCTCGATCGCCGCATTCAGCGCGAGCAGATTCGTCTGGCGGGCGATCTCCTCGATGATCGATATCTTCGACGCGATCTCCTTCATGGCCCCGACCGTGGCAGCCACGGTCTTGCCGCTTTCGGCGGCGTCCACAGCGGATTGGAGGGCTATTTTTTCGGTTTCCGCGGAATTGTCGGCGTTCTGCCGTATGGTCGCGTTCATCTCCTCCACCGACGAGGATGCCTCCTCGGCAGAGGCCGCCTGTTCGGTAGCGCCCTGCGACAGCTGTTCCGCTCCTGCGGACAGTTGCTGGCTCCCGGATGCCACGTTCCCTGCGGATGCCTTTACATCGGCAACTACGGACCTGATGCGGTCGGACATGTTCTTCATGGCGGACAGCAGCTGGCCGATCTCGTCCTGCCGGTCGACCTGCATTTCCCTCGTCAGGTCCCCCGCCTCGATCGATCGCACGAACTCGACCGTTTTCCGCATCGGTGCTGCTATCAGTTTCCATGACAGGAAGTAGATGACGCCTATCAAAACAGCGACGACGAGGACCCCCGCGCCCAGGAAGAAATTTCTTGCGCGAGCCGTCTCTGCCGCGAACTCATCGGTGTACATGCCCGCGCCCACGACCCAGTTCCAGTTGTCATAGGAATCGTAGACGACGACCTTTTCCCGCGCGCGGGTCTCGTTTGTTTCGGCATTCATCCAGGGGTACCGGATGACCCCGTTCTTCTTTTCAAGCATTTCCCTGATGAAGGCATGTCCGGCGGCATCCTTGGAGTCCAGGATGTTCTGCCCTTCCTTGTACGGATGAACGGCGAGGTTGCCGTAGGTGGACCCTTTCTTCGCATCAAGAACATAGAGGTATCCTGAGTCCCCCACGCGCACGGTGCGTATCTTATCCTTGAGCGCCTTCAGATTTTCCGTGAAATCGATGCCGATGAAGAAGATGCCGATGACGGCGCCGCGTTCGTCCTTGATCGGCACATACTTCGTCATGTAATCCTTGGAGAACAGGGTCGCCTTCCCGGTATAGTTCTCGCCCTGGAGCAAAAGGGCATATCCGGGATGCTCCTTGCCGAGGAACGTCCCGATCGCTCGGCTCCCGTCCTGTTTCTTGAGCGAGGTGGCGATCCTGACGAAATCATCGTCTTTTCTGGCGAAGATCGTGGCAACGGCGCCAGTGACGCCGGAGAATCTGTCTATGCGGTCGTAGGCAAGATTCTGGACACTGCCGCCTGCCCGGAGAACAGGAGTGTCAACGTCGCCGATCCGGACCGTCTTCGCGGTGACCATCGTCATTTTCTCGGGGTAATAAGAAATGAACACCCGGGAAAGGTCGTCCACATTCTGCCGGAGGCTGCTGTCATAGGTCGCGATCATGTCCTTCACCAGCTGGACCTTGGTTTTCAGCTGATCCAGCATTTTCCGCTCGAGCAGAGAGGATGTGTACCGGTCAACCAGGAACGTGGATGCGCTGAATGCCAGAAAAACGATGACGCCCAGGATGATCACCAGCTTTGTTCCTATGGACGCGCTGTGCAGTTTCATAACGGGACCTCCTGCCGTAAATCCTTTGCCCTCCGAGATGGTATGGACAAACATCCAGGGCTTTTTTTCGTCATGACAATGACGTGTGCATTTATAATAAGCAATATTTATGCTTATGGCATTTTGAAGGAAGTTACTGGAAAAGCACGGATAATATGCATCATTGGGAAAAGTGAATCAGGAAATTGTCCGGATTCCGACGGGCAAGAGTCGTAATTCGGATTATCGAGACGAGGAGACGGGTCATGCCGGATGCGGACAACCTGGCAGCAGGCGGGAAAAGCCGGGTTCTATACCAGAACGTCAAGAAGGGTGAACAGGAAGATCGTAACGCTGATATATCCGTTCATGTTGAAGAAAGCGATGTTCAGCTTGGACAGATCGCCTTCCCTTACAAGTGTGTGTTCGTAGAGAATCAGGAATAGGGCGATAACGATGCCGGTGATATAGAGCCGTCCCAAGGGCAGCAGGACGGGAAGGCAGAACAATGCGACCATCGTGAGCGCATGGGACACACGGGAGATCCAGAGCGAGCCCCGGACGCCGAACCGCTGCGGGATCGAGTGGAGCCCCGCATTCCGGTCGAAGTCCATGTCCTGGAGGGCATAGAGGACATCGAACCCGAGGAGCCAGAACAGCACGGCCGCGCCGAGCACCAGGGCGGGTGCTTCAAGCCGGCCGGTAACAGCGATCCAGGCCCCGATCGGGGCGAGGCAGATAGCCAGGCCCAGGAACGCGTGCGACAGAAAGGTGAAGCGCTTGGTGTAGGAATAGAAGAAAACGATCCCCAGCGCGACGGGTGAAAGCGCAAGGGAGAGCGGATTCAGCATGGCAGCCGCGAAGACCAGCACCATCGAGGATATTGCCGTGAACAGGACCACCTGGGCGGGCGTCACTAGGCCCAGGGGCAGCGCGCGCGTTTTCGTCCGGGGATTCGCGGCATCGAACTTCCGGTCCGCCCAGCGGTTGAAGCCCATCGCCGCCGACCGGGCGCCGACCATGGCCACGGCGATCCAGAGGATGGTCCGCACCGGGGGGAGCCCCTTCGCGGCGAGCAGCGCGCCGGTGAAAGCGAAGGGCAGCGCAAAGACAGTGTGTTCGAACTTGATCATCTCGAGGATGATCCGTATCTTTTTCAGCATGGCTCCCTTTCCCAAAGGCAAAACGCCGTCCCCGGACCTCCACCGATAACGCGGATACATGCGGTAAAGGGAACGCATCTCTATCCGGTGTTCAGGCGGCCGGCCGCGTCCTCATGATCATTGAACTGGCGACTTCTTCTTTCCCCACTCCTCGATTTTTTTTCTGATCTCCGGCATGGCCTTCTGCGCGGCTTCTATGCCGGCCTGCATACACCGCTTCTTCTGGGTAAAATCAAGCATGGCTACGTTGCCCACAGACGGAGCGATCAGCACGTCTGCATCCCGCTTCCTGAAGCCGATATTCTCGCTGAACATGATGTTCACCGACTGGAGAACCACATCGATCAGGTTCGTGATGTTGAAATTGATCATGTTCTCGCTGATGTCCACGGCGATCACGATGTCCGCTCCTTTTTCGCGGGCCACCGAGATCGGGATATTATCCACCACGCCGCCGTCCACGAGCAGCCTGCCCTGATGCTCGACGGGGTTGAAGACGCCCGGGATCGCGCTGCTGGCCCGAACTGCCCGCGCCACCGGTCCGTGGTCGAGCACCACGCGCGTGCCCCGGTTCAGGTCTGTCGCGACCGCGGCAAAGGGAATCTTCAGATCTTCTATGTTCGCCACCGAGACCTTCGCCTTCACGAACTCCTCGATTCGGTCCCCTTTGACCGGCCCCATCGTGGTAAAGGCGGAAAAGACCGTGAAGTCGAAGACATTGTCTTTTTCGAGCGAAAAAGCCGTCCATTCCAGTTCGAAGCTGTTCAGGTCCGATGCGTAAATCGCGCCGATCAGGCTGCCCACGCTCGTGCCGACGATCATGTCGATCGGGATCTTCTCCTGCTCGAGGGCGCGGATCACGCCCACATGCGCGAACCCGCGCGCAGCCCCTCCGCCGAGCACGAGCGCGATCTTTGGCCTTGGCAACTCGGGCGCCGTCGGCGCCTTCGCCGTTGCGCAGGCGACAGCCAGAAGCGCTGTCATTGATAAAAACAGCAAAAGAACTTTGTTATGCTTCACTGCCGCTCTCCTTGCTTGCCTGCTTCGCATGACGCAGCAAAATGATATCATCGCCCCTCACGCATCCCGTTCGTCCAGGAGATGTACCACCTCGCCATACAACTTCCTGACGATCCCTTCATAGTCCATGTCCCCGGGATAGACCGGTTTGCCGAAGACAAGGCTCACGCGCGCCGGACGGGGGAATCTCATGCCCGTGGCCAGCATGGCATAGGTGCCGCGGATCGCCACGGGGATCAGCGGTACGTTCAACTCCCGCGCAACGATCGCGACGCCTTTCTTGAACTCCTTGATCCTTCCGTCCCGCGACCTGCCGCCCTCCGGGAACACACACAGGATCTTGCCCTTGCGGAGCACATAGGCCGAGAGCTGCAGCGCGCCGTGGAGCCTGGCTTCCATGTCCACCGGGATCACCTGGACCAGCTTCCCGATCCTCGATGTGACCGGGCCCCCGAAATAGTCGATGGTACCGAGGAAAAAGGTCTGCGAAGCCTGCGCCCAGGGCATGGCGGCGACGACAGCCGGCGCATCGGCGAGGCTGACATGATTGGGGGCTATGATGAAAGGGCCGCTCTGGGGCAGGTTCTCGGTACCCCGCACCGAGAGACGGTTGTACGTGCCGAAAATGAGCCCGAGCGTACTCTTCAGAAGATGTTTTCCCAGTCTGCACGCGGGTCCGGGGTCGAGCTGCAGCGTCTTTCTCAGCTCGTCCGCAGGCTCAAGCGACAGGATCTCGGACCAGGAAAGCCGGACCCCTGCGCCCGACTGCACGGCTCCGGATGTGATCAGGTCCTGGAGACCGAGCACCGCATCTTTTACGGTAAAGATCCCGCTGCCAAAGGTTTCCGGCAGGACGATGCCGAAGGATTTTTCGATGCTCACGACAAGCTCGACGCGGGCAAGCGAATCGAGCCCGAGGTCCAGTTCCAGGTTGTCGTCGGGAACGATATTCTTTTTCTGCGAGAACGGCTCGAGGCAGAGGAGCAGCTTCTTTGCCACCGGCGTCGCAAGCAGGCCGGCGTCGGGCTCGGCCGTGCGCTTTTCCGACCGCTCGCCGCCCTTCAGGTACATCTCCCTCACGAGGCTCCGCTTCAGCTTGCCAAGCCGCGTGACCGGCAGGGATTCCGCAAAGACCTTGAGCCCCGTGATCCGCTTGTAGGGAGGAAGGTCCCTGGCGATGTCCTCGATCGCAAAGGCGATGGTCTCGCGGGAATTGGACAGGCTCATTCTGCGAAGATACTCGAAGTCCGGCACGACCGCCGCCTCGATCCCCCGCTCGGTCTCGACGAGGCAGAGCTCTTTGATGGATGGTATCTGTTTATAGAACTTCTCAAGCTCCTCGGGGAAGATCTTCTTGCCCGTGGAGAGGACGATCATTTCCTTGGACCTGCCGGTCACAAAAAAATAGCCGTCCCGGTCGCGATATCCCAGGTCCCCGGTGAAGAACCAGCCGTTCCTCAGCACGTCGGCGGTCTCCTGCGGTTTCCCGTAATAGCCCAGCATCACGTTCGGTCCGCGCACCGCTATCTCGCCGTGGCCCGTTTCATCGGGGTTCACGATCATGACCTCGACGTCCGGCACCGGGATGCCGATGGAGCCCGCCTTCTGTCTCGTGAGCGGGTTGAACGAACAGACCGGCGAGGTCTCGGTCAAACCATAGCCTTCGATGACCGTGAAGCCCAAACGGGTCATGTCCGTGTACACATCCGGCTCCAGCCGGGCCCCTCCCGACGCGAGAAGCCTGAGCGCGGGCCCGAAGCGCTGGTGCACCCTGCCGAAGACCCTCTTGCCGATATTCACGCCAGCAAACCTTCTGAGGAGGCCGTTCACGGAAAGGAACAGCGCGACCAGAACGCGCACCGGCGCCGGTTTCTTCCCTATCTCGTCGAAGACCGCGCGGCGCAGGCCCGCGAACAGCTGCGGCACGCCGACCATGATGCTCACCCCTGTTTCCCTCATACAGGCCGTGATGTCCGGGCCTTTCAGGCTGTTCAGGAGCGTCACCGACGCGCCCGTCGACAAGGGAAGCAGCATGCAGCCCATGGCCGGGTAGGTATGGTGCAGGGGGAGGATGCAGAGCATGGTGTCTTCGCTCAGCACCAGCTTCAGCAGCATCAGGCTCGAGATATTCGCGGCAAGGTTCCCGTGGGAGAGCATGACGCCTTTCGGATCACCGGTTGTGCCCGACGTATAGAGAAGAACGGCGAGATCGGAGGCCACGGGCTGCGGCGGAAGCGCCCTGTCCCGGTGGGCTGTCAGCATGTCCTGAAAGGAGATGCCGGGGCCGGGGTCGAAGGACAGGACCGTGAGGCCATGCTGAGAAGGAAGCTTTTGCCGGGTAGCGGAGGAGATGAACACCGCCTTCGCCCCGGAGCTCCCGAGCAGGACCAGCACCTCCTTCCCGGTCAGCTGAGCGTCCAGAGGCACGATCACCGCGCCAAGGCTCACCACGGAGAGATAGGCGATCATCCACTCCGGACGGTTTTCGGCCAGAAGGGCGACGCGGTCTCCCTTCCCGATCCGGTATCCGGCAAGCTCGTACGCAACTGATGCGACACTATCGATCAGGTCCCGGTAGGTGTATTCCTGGTAGCGGTCTCCGGCCTTCATCCGGACCGCGATCTTCCCGGGATTTCGCGCTGCCGCCTCGCTGATTCTGGTAAGGATCATAGTACGTCTCTTCCCGAACGGTTCTTTTCCGTAAGCTCCAGGTCAGGCTCTGTTCCAGGCAAAAAAGATGATACGAAAAGATGCGATGAGGAAATGAGGCAGACGAGCGTATGATTAAGAATATATTGGCGGTTTCGGATTGTCAATGAAGAATTCGGCGGCCGGACCCCTATTCAGGAAAACTGCTGCACGGTCCCGGAAGGGTTCATCTTCCCTCAACAAACCTTGTTGAAACTGATCATGGGCTGCTTCCCTGGAGGACGTCAATCCCTGGTTGCCTTCTTGATGTCCTGCCCTGCCTGCTTCCAGCCCTCTTTGGCGGCCTTATCGATCGCCTTCGCATCTTTCTTGGCCTTCTTATGGACCGCCTTGACACCCTTTTTGGCGTTCTTGTCCACAGCCTTGGTCACCTTTTTCATGCCCTGGTGGACTTCCTTGAAGCCTTCCTTGGCCGACTGTTCATCTTCGGCAAGAACGCCTGAAGAAGAAACTCCTATGAACAACGTCAAAAGCAGTATGACTTTTCTCATTGCATCCTCCACGAATTACTTCAAAACCGAGATACCTTACACCGGAGGAACGCCGATTGTCAACAGACCGTTACCGCCGTCTCAGACAGAGGGTGCCCCGGGATCATTGCGTTTCCGCCCTTCTTCGGACTGGTGCTGCCATGACTCTATGGCCGCGGCCAGCCCCTGGACCACGAGGGCCATGCGTTCGTAATCGAGCGTTTCAGGCGTGTCCGTAGGCTTATGATAATGGGGATTGCGGTAAAAAGCCGTGTCCGTGACCATGAAAGCGTTGTAGCCGAAGCGGTTGAAGGACCAGTGGTCGGAAAAATCGATTCCGAACACGATAGGCGGCGCGTTCAGGGTGACTGCCGGAAGGTCGACGGCGCCTCGGAAGCCAGCAGCGATTGCCTGCGTGAACGATTTCGACCGCATATTCCCGACCAGGGCGATATAGTCGCCGCGGGAGGGATATTTCAGCCTGAAGAACGGCAAGGGATAGGATTGGGAACGCGGCCTGTCATTGAAATATCCTATCATCTCGAGGCAGATCATCCCCTTGACCGGCACCCGGGCTGCGCTGAGACTTTGGGCGTAATGATGGCTCCCCATGTTATGCGATCGATAGACCGGCGACTCCTCCAAAGCGAACGCCACGAATTGAATCGTATTGGGCAGGCGTTTTCCCGCGAGAGCCTTTGCCAGCGCGAGCAGGCCCGCCACGCCGCTCGCATTGTCATCGGCGCCGGGAGTGGTCCGCACTGTGTCGTAATGAGCCCCGATGACCAGGACTTCCCCGGGCGAAGTTGCGCCCGCGAGCTCCGCGATGATGTTCTGATAGGTGTTCCCGCGAAACGCGAAGGGCTGCCGGGTGACCTGATAGCCGAAGGACTGGAATTGATCGGCGATGAACCGGGCGGCCTCGCCCATCTTGTCGATGTCGAGGTATGTTCGAACGCCGATATGCTGCGCAAGGGCGGTCACCGCCTCGCGCAGATAGAGGACACGTTCCTGCATGAGTAAAGCCTATCACACCGGCGGAAGGCATGTCAATTATTGAGATGCCTTTCGGGTGCTCGGGCCACGAAACCTTCTCGGCTATAATAGTAATTATTTGGTAATACCCTTACGTTCGTTGCCACTTGACTCTTCCCTGCCGTTCGCATACACTGGAACATAAGCGCGTCGCCGGCCAAGATGAACAACTCTGCGTTCTGCGGCTTGCCCGGGCTTTCACATGCTGAAGGAGGGTTCGATGCCGAAACTGCCGAAGCAGTACACGACGATCAGGAGCAAATACAAAGGCCTCGTAAAGGCCTTGGAAAACCTTGGCCGGGCCGCAAAAGCAGCAGGACCCCTGAACAAAAAGGTATCCGAGCTGGTCCAGCTCGCTGCAGCCGCAGCCGTGCACTCGGAGGGCTCGGTCCACTCCCATGCCCGCAGGGCCCTGGCAGCCGGCGCGAAGCCCGAAGAGATCCGCCATGCGATCGTGCTGCTCACGAGCACCATCGGGTTCCCCAGGGTCTCTGCGGCCCTTTCCTGGGCCGAGGATGTGCTGGAGAAAAAATAGCGGGTCAGCCGTACGCTGCTCCCCGCATAATACATAAACCAACTCTGCGAGGTGTTCCAATGGCAAATGTCAAGGTAACGATCGACCGTGATCAGTGCATCAGCTGTGAATCATGCTGGGCTACGTGCCCCGAAGTCTTCGAACAGAACTCCGTGGACAGCTGGAGCCAGGTGGTGGCCAAGTACCAGGTGGGCAACGATCCCGCTGTGGGTTCCTTTCCTGACAATCTCAAGGACAAGGTACAGGAAGCGGCCGACGCCTGTCCTGTCGCGATCATTCACGTAGGCTAAGCCCGCAGACAGCGTATGTCGTTAAAGATCGACGTTTACCTGGCCGAGATCTGCGGCTCCTATCACCAGCTCCGCCAGAACATCGACCAGGCGATCGCGGAGCTGGGCATACAGGCCGACGTCGCGTGGCATACGACAGACTACGACGATGCGGTCAGCAGGAACATCAAGGGCTCCCCGTCGGTCTGGATCAACGGCGAGGACGCGTTCGAGGGCGGTACGCCCGGCATTCTGTGACGGACCTACCGGGACGAGTCCGGGCGACTCAAGAACGTGCCGTCGATCAATATGCTGAAGCACGCGATGACCGGCAAGAAGAGGCCCTAATCTCTGCTGTGCCAATACGGCAGAGTAACGCCTGGAGTACTGCTGACGGACGATCGCGGGACGTCCATGGGATCCGCTCATTCTTCCCGTCCTTGTCATTCTCCTGCTGCTCCCGGAGAAAGGTCCGGAGGCGAGCTGAGAGCGGATATGAAGAATATCATCCCCTCCAGGGCATCGAGACGTCTCCTCCTGCTTGTTGCCTGCATCTGTCTCCTGATACCTGGCATCCATCTCTCCCAAAAGGCCATGTCAAAAAAAATCGTATTCATCGGCGACTCGCTGACCGAGTGGTTCGACTGGCAGACACGGTTTCCTCACGATGAGGTGACCAATCTGGGAATCTCCGGCGAGCCGATCGAAGGCCTCCTTGATCGGAGAGAGTCTATCCGGTCGAGGGTCCAGGACCCGGATTACATCTTCCTGATGACCGGGATCAACAACATCGGAATGGGACAGTACGAGATTAATTCTTCCTACCGGGAGATCGTGCGAAACTTTACCACATGGTATAAAAGATCACGGCTCGTGGTCCAGAGCATCCTGCCCGTTGAGATCCCCGGCATCAACAACAATGTCATCGTTCAGACGAACCGGGAACTCGAGCAGATCACGCGTGAGTTCCACGCGGAGTATCTCGATGTCTACAGCCGCTTTGTCGATTCCGAGGGCAATCCCAGAAGCGAGTTTCTGCAGGACGACGGAGTACACCTCAGCAGCGCTGGATACCGGGTATGGTCGAACGAGGTGGAGCGGTTTCTAACGCGTTGATGCCGTTATAGATCTGGTTGCCGGATGACACGTGCTAATCACAATGTTCATCCGTTTCGTCAGACCGGCTGAGTTTCTGGAATGACGCGAGGCGAATCATGGAGCGGGAAAAACGATCAATCCTGGTTGTCGACAGCAGCGCCTCTTCTATTTTCTATGTATCAATGCTGCTCAGGGAACTCCGGTATGCCGTCCGGAGCGTGCGAACCGGTGAAGACGCTCTGAGTGCGATAGCCAGTTCTGCTCCCGCGGTCGTGATCACGGATGCTGTCCTCCCGACGATGAGCGGCGTCGAACTTCTGAAACAGATAAAGAACAATTTGAGCCTCCGATTCATCCCGGTAATAATTACTACCGCCGACACAAGCACCGCGTCCAAGGAAGCCTGCACGAAGGCAGGCTGTGCCGCTTATTTCATGAAACCCGTCGATCCGGAAGCCCTCTACCGCGCAATCCAATCCGCCACGGAAGCCACACCCCGGCAGAAAATACGGATCAATACCGCGCTCAAAGCTCGGATCGGCCCGGGAGAGGCCGGCGGGAAGACCAGGATCGAAGAGGTGACCTCGCTTTCCGAAGGCGGTCTCTACCTGAGTACGTCGGCACCCGCGCCGGTCAACGACCTTGTACCGCTCACGCTGCTCCTCCGCAACCATGAGATCGAGGCGACCGGTGTCGTCCTCTACAGTTCAGCGCAGGCCGGGGGGTTGCATGCGGTCCCCGGGATGGGTATGAAATTTACGAAGATAAGCGCGGAAGATGTTAACCTTATACGCGACTTTATCAGGGCCGAGGTGATGAGGGACCTTGAAGGCCGGAAGGCGTGAGCGACTGGGGGCCGAAGAGACGTCAGAGGGAACCTAAAGGTCGACGCCATTTAAAGGCCTCCTGCATAAGGGTCAGGCTCGCTCAGAAGCGAAGAATTACGATGCAAACATGCAGTGCAAGAACCTTCCTGAAGATGTTGAAGTTTCCAACTAATGCAACACCTCAATTCCCAACCTGTAATCGATAACGCATCTACCCACATTTATTAAACATTTACAATGAAATGCCGATAAGTAAGTATGAACTATTGGAGAATTGTGCTGATGTTCATCAGCCTCTGTTCTGAAAACAGGATAATTAAGCATCGTCAGCAAGATAAGCCATCAATGCGGCTGAAGAAGGGTTCACCATGAAGATCGGAAATATTTCCATCAAATGGAAGCTCTCGGTCCCTATTCTTTTTCTTGTTGCTGTAGGCGTCATAATCACAACCCTGATCACCGGATATAATACCGAATCCATCGTCCTGAGCGAAGTCGAACATTCCACGCTCTCCGGTTATCGTGATACCATCCTGAATACGCTCACAACGATGATGCATTCGAATAACTATCAAGAGCTCAAAACCCCGTTCATGGAACAGATGCGAACCCTTGTCGATCTGCGGGTTATCAGATCCGACAGTCTCGACAAGGATTTTGGGAAGAAAGACGCTCGAGAGTATGCCAACGACGCACTGGATAAACAAGTCATCGAACAAGGCGTCTCGAAGGTGGTCATCGAAGGTGAAGCAATCCGCGGCGTCTTCCCCTACATTGCAAAAGAAAAGTTCATGGGAAAGAACTGTCTTTCCTGTCATAACGTAAAAGAGGGGACCGTCCTCGGCGCCATCAGCATCAAG
>DATIZR010000108.1 GCA_035516965.1 Nitrospirota bacterium | reverse complement strand
CAGGTCGTGGGAGACTACGGAGATGAAGTCGGATTTCATCCTGTCCAGGACCTGGAGCTTCCGGTTCGCCTCCTGGAGCTGGGCAATGAGCTTTTCCCGGTCCTCCTCCGTCCGTTTCCGGTCGGTGATGTCGTTCACCATGCAGACCGTTGCGAGCGCTTCCCCTGCGGAGTTCCGCATGATGGACGTGGACAGGCTGAGCGAGCGGCGGGAGCCGTCCCCGAGGGCATTATTCACTTCATAGTTGTGGACGGTCCCGCTGCGGACGACCGCCTCCAGGGTTTCAGCAAAGGGCGGGCTGCTGGTCATGCCGCTCATCGGCCGCCTTCCGACGAGGTCCTGCTCCCGGCAGTTGAAGAGCCCGCAGGCTGCCTGATTCACCAGCCGCACGACGCCGTCCGGGTCGAGTACGATCAGACCGTCGTTCATCGCGCGGGTGATCTCCCCGGCCGCGAATGCCGGCGTAATCGTTTTGAAGCGGTAACGCGTGATCGATCGGGCCGCGATAACAACGAACAGAAAAATGGGAATGTAGCCGAAGGGATGCCAGTTAATGCCGAAGGCAGGGACGAAATCCAGCGCCGCCAGATAGGCAAGGGAAAAGGTGGAAAGCAGAATGCGCGCGCGAACGATCTGGGCTGTGTTGCGGTGGCTTTTCCGGTACACCGAGATCGACTGGTGCAGCGCGAAAAGCATGACGGCGAAAAAATACCCGAGCAGGGGCAGGCTCGCCATGCCGAGCTTCGGGTAGAACCCCCAGGAATACGAGTACAGCGAGCTGAAGGGGATGGCTGTCGTCAACGTCAGCACGACAAAGAACATGCTGATCATCCAGACGGCGAACACCCGTTTTCGGACCCGTTCATAATCCCGCATCAGAAGTGCGCTGAACTGGAATACGGCGGCGGGAATGCAGATGACACCGATATAGCCTGCCTTCGCCCACCAAAGCGCGGTTGCGGGGTCCTTCGCATGGTACATCCAGGCAAAGGCAAAGAGCCAGAGGCTGATGCTCCAGGTCAGGATGAAAAAGACGACGCTTTCCGAGGAAGCCTGCTCTCTGGTCAGGGCATAGATGCCGAGCGCGATGACCCCCAAGGATACCGCGAGGGACGGGAGCGCGAGCATACTGAATTCGTACGGGATTGGAACGGAGAGTGATTGCATCATACAAAAACCTGTTATGTGTTCGCCGGCAGCAGTCGGCACACGCACTGGTTATATTATACTATAAAAGTAGGGAAAATCCAAATATTTTGGTAGTGAGCTTGTGTTTACAGGGACCTCGTCGTCAGGCCCTTCAGGACGCCGAAGTCACGGATGAATTTCTTTCTGCCGTCCGGAAAACGGATCGCATAGGCGGGATGGAAGGAGATGAAGTGCATGATATGATCCTTCTCGACAACCGTGCCGTGCTCCTGAGCAATCTTGACGTTCTGCCCAAGCAGGGCGCGGCAGGCAGTGTTCCCGAGCAGGACGATGACCCGGGGCTTGATGACCTTGATCTGCTTCAGAAGATGCGTGCGGCCGTGTTCGATCATGTCCGGAGAAGGCTTGCCCGTCACCGGCAGGTAATGGACCGGGCTCGTGATGAAGACCTCGCTCTCATCGAGACCGATCTCCCTGATCGTCAGACGCAGAAGCTGCCCGGACCTGCCGATAAAGGGCCTTCCCGCCTTCGCCTCGGTCCTTCCGGGCGCCTCGCCAACGAACATGACGGGCATTTTTCCGCTTCCCTCGCCAGGCACTGGCAGCCCGATGCCTCCTTTTTTGCATTCGCGGCACCGTTTGATCTCTTCGGCTATTCTTTGAAGCTCTTTTTGCCTGTTCATAGACTGCCGGTCTTCATGCAAAGGCTAACGTCCCGCGGTGACTGGAGAATCACGATTGGCGTTCTAGTCAAGAAATGCACCTGCTATATGAAAGAGCTTTCGATCGAATTCGAATGTGCCCAGGTCCTTCATTCCGAGCTTCCTGATGTGTGCGTGCAGCGAGCGCTTGTTCCGGTCAGATATGAAGAGGACGCAGGCATCATAACGGGGCCTGGCGATCTTCTTCAGTGCAGTAAAGAGGCCCCCAAGTATGCCAGTGCCGCGAGCCATCGCAACAATGCAGACCGGCCCATAGATAAAGGTCCTATCGCCCGTGAGTGCTCGTCCGTCGAGCCTCAGCCCCGCCAGATTTCCGATCAGCTCGCTTAAGAGCGGGAACTGCCCGGCGTAACTGAAAGACATGCCGCACAGATAGCCCAACACCATCGGCCCCTGGACTGCTACCGCGATGCCGAGGTCCTGATTGATCTCCTCGAATTGATGTTCCGTGTACTCCATGGTCAGAAATCCGTCCTGCGCTCCCCGTTCGCCAAGAGCGATGATCAGGTTTGCTTTCTGGAGAGCTAGCATGGCCTTGTAGTCGGCGGGAACAGCCCTTCTGAATTCTATGTGGTCTGGTGCGGTCATTGTATGTCACTGATTATTGCGTGTATGACGGGAGCTGTCAACAAGAAACTGGTCGCGACGGACTGGCCGTTCCCGCTAGGCAGCGCAGAAGAATGCACGCAACGGAACCCCAGACTTTTTTGTTAAGAAATGGTTGCGCGAACGGGTTGACACATAAGAGATTTGCAGATACACTTTACATAATTTTAATCCATCGGAAGGAGCCGAACAATGAAGAGGTATTCTCTGGCTGTATTGGCGTTGGTCGTCGCAATCGCAGCAGTGCTTGCCGGGTGCGTCGCCGGCGGCCCGCGCATGATAACGGCCGAACAGCAGCTGAAGGCGGGTCATGACGCCGCGCTCATCGTTTTCCTGAGGCCGAATCCCGTGAGCTTCGGCGGAGGTAACTTTCAGCTCTGGGACCGGGACCATTTCATTGGATTCCTCGAGCCGGTCACCTCGGTCTCATACCGGGTCAAACCAGGCGAGCATTTGTTCCTGGTGAAAGCAGAGACCTGGGAGGCCGTGAAGGGGAAGGTTTCGGCAGGAAAAACCTACTATATCTCGGTTGATCCCCGGGTAGGCGCGGGTGCGTTCGTCGGACCGGGAGGAGGAACGCGTGTGAGTTTGACGGCTCTGGATTCGAATGACACCCGTATCACCGACTGGATGCGGCACTGCAGGCCGATCCAGCTGGCAGATCCGGAAAAGGGTGCGGCCTTTGAAAAGAAATACGAGCGGCACGTGACCAAGGCGATCGGCAACGTGGAGTCCGGAAAAGCGAACTACACGGCACTGACCCCCTCGAAGGGGAAATAGCCCGGTGATGATGGCAGGACGAGAATGGGGGCCTTGTACAAGCCCCCATTTTTTTTTCACCGCTTCTCCCCGTGTGCCAGCCGGACAGTTGGAATGATCGGGAAAGAGGAGACAGGGCCCGAGCTCACTTCGTGGCTGCGTAGATCACCTTCCGGAGCGAGTCCTTGTTGATGTAGTAGATCCTGGTGTCGATCCTGACGTTGAGGAACTTGTCGGGCAGGTTGAGGCAGTCGGAGAGCCTCGTCTTCTCGACGGGGACGTCGGCCAGGAGAGATCCGGACAGCTTGCCCTCATCGGTGAAGACCGCGGTGATGTTCACGGTATGCATCAGATTGAACGTTGTCTCGAGCTGTTCCCCATCGTCGCCGCAGTTCAGCTCGATCAGCTTTATATTCTTCTTGTGGATGAACTCGGTCCCGCCGCCCTTCAGTACCAGCGGAAAAAAGATACTGCCGTCCTCGAGGAAGGCGACCATCCGGTGATGGACGTCGAGCGCCGCCGCTGTATAGTCCAGGAAAATAGCGCCTGTAAGCGCTCTTCCTTCATACAGCCACACCGCCACGTCCTGCCGGTCCTTGGGTACCGCGAATTCCGCCTGGTCGCTCATGTGCCGCTCCCCTGCCTAATCGAAGGCGCTCCCCCCGGTAAGATTCAAGGTGATGCCCTTGCTCTTCAGGAGATTCATGAATCCCAGCTTGTCCACGGACTTGATGTAGGCCTCCTCGGGCGCCACCTGCTTGTCCACGACCAGCTTGAACAGGGCGTCGTTCAGGAGCAGCATGCCCTGCGCCTTTGCGGTCTGCATGATGGACGGAATCTGAAAGATCTTGCCTTCGCGGATCAGGTTTGACACGGCGCTGTTTACGAACAGAACCTCCATGGCAGCCATCCTGCCCGTGGTGATCTTTTTGCACAGCGTCTGGGCGATCACGCCCTTGAGCGAGCTTGCCAGCATGGTCCTGATCTGGGCCTGCCGGTCGGCCGGGAACTGGTCGATGATACGGTCCACCGTTGACGCTGCCGTGGTCGTGTGGAGCGTGCCGAAGACGAGGTGGCCCGTTTCAGCCGTCTCGATCGCGATGGAGATGGTCTCCAGGTCGCGCATCTCGCCGACCAGGACGATGTCGGGGTCCTCGCGCAGCGCTGCGCGAAGCGCATTGGCGAACGATTTGGTGTGCACGTGGATCTCGCGCTGGTTGATGAGGCAGTGCTTCCGGGCATGGACGAACTCGATGGGGTCCTCGATGGTGATGATGTGGTCCTTGCGGTGGCGGTTGATGTAGTCGACCAGCGCGCAGAGGGTCGTGGACTTCCCCGAGCCCGTCGGGCCTGTCACCAGCACGAGGCCCTTGCTCAGGAAGCAGAGATCCAGCACCTGCTTCGAGAGGCCGAGCTTCTCTGCGGTCACGATCTCCATGGGAATCTGGCGGAACACGGCGCCCATGCCGAAGCGGTCCAGGAAGATGTTCACGCGGAACCGGGCGAGGCCTGCGATCTCATGGGCGAAGTCCGTGTCGTTCGTCTCCTCGAACTGCCGGGCATTATGTTCAGGCATGATCTCAGCGAGCAGCTTCCGTATCCGGTCGGGCGGGATCGCGGGCTGGTCCGTGAGCTCCAACATGTCGCCGTGGAGCCTGACGAGGGGCCTGTGGTTCGACGTGAGGTGAAGGTCCGAGGCGCCCATGCCGAACATCTTGCGAAGCAGGCCGTTGACCTCCGGCTCGACGGCCGGAGCATTGGCCGCGGCAGCAGGGGCCGGCGCTGCCGGCGCGGGCGCCTCATCCTGGAAGATGTCGTCCGCCTTTTCTTCGACGGCCTCGCTGGTTTTTTCGGCAGGGGAGATGACGCTCCGCACGAGCTCGCCCTGGGCCAGGAATGTGACCGTGTAGGTCTTTCCAGCCAGAGTGTATTCAAAATTGGCCTGTCGCTTGCGGGAAACCTGTTCCTTGAGGGAAGGGGGGGTGATCTCGGTGAGGAGCGCGATGATCTGCGGGGTCTGGAGCTGCTGGTTCACCATGACCCGGCTGCCCGTTTCCGATCTGAGCGTAGGCTCCTTGCCGGTTTCGAGCAGCAGCTGCTGCCGGGGCTGCAGGCGTTCGATCAACTTGTCGAGCTGGCTCATCGGCAGTCGTCCTCACTCGTATCGGAAAGATGGCGGATAATGTGGTCGAACAGCGGGCATAGGGCGGCCCCGGAAGGAACTTCGCGGATGACGGACGGCCTATTTCCCGGTTTTGCGAAGGATATTGGCGATCTCCTGCTTCAGCTGGCACCCCTGCCGGTCAGCTCGCTCATCAGAGCCTTGACCGATATGATCTTATTCACCCGGCAGGCGTTCGAACCGACGGTAAAGAGCGATTCTTCCTTGTCCGGGTTGTAGCCGCCCGAGCTGAGCAGGCCGTTGCAGATGCAGAAGTAGTTTTCATTGTCCTGTTTTGCCGGGCAGATCGTATACTTGCCTTCAGCGTCCTTCATCAGAACATAGCCCTTGTCGCACTTGGGCGGACGGAGCCGCTTGAGCGACGAAACATACATGGGGGACTGTTTGATGACCCGGAAGGGCAGGCCGCAGGGCGAGCCCGGGCGGTGGGCGACCACGATGTCCTCTTCCTGCGCCAGCACAACGGCCTGCTTGTAGGCCTCGGTTGCGCTGCTCTCCTCGGTCGCCAGAAAGCGGGTGCCCATCTGGACCCCGTCGGCTCCCATGGCCATGAACCGGACGATGTCCTCATGGGTGTAGATCCCGCCCGCAACGATGACGGGAATGTTGCCGTTCTTCATTGCCAGATCCTTCACAGGCGGCAGCAGGTTCTCGAGCCTGTTGGACTCGAGGTCCACCTGGTCGATCCTGAACCCCAGATGGCCGCCGGCCAAGGGGCCTTCGAGCACCACCGCATCTGGCCGGTAGCCGAGCTTTTCCCATTTCTTGCAGATGATATCGAGGGCCCTCGCCGACGAGACGATGGGGATGAGGGCTGTGTCCTTCGGCGGCTGGATGGCCGGCAGGTTGAGCGGCAGCCCGGCCCCGGAGATGATCGCGTCGGCGCCGGCATCCAGCGCTCCCTTGACCGAATCGTTGTAGTCCCGCTGGAGCGCGGCCATGATATTGATCCCGGCGAAGCCGTTCTCGATCTTTGAGAGCGAGACTTCTTCGTATACCGCCTCATAGGTGTTCAGCTTTTTATTGTTCCTTTTTGAGAGGAGACGGTCGAGGCAGGCGCTCGAGATGATGCCGAGTCCGCCTTCCCGGGCAACTGCTTTGGCGAGCGGATATAGCGAAACGCCCACGCCCATGCCGCCCTGAACGATCGGGACTCGTATAGTCTTTCCTTTGATGACCAGTGGCTTTAATACTGTTTGCAACTTCAACTTCCCCCCTCATCACGATCGGACCGGAAGCGATTGCCGACTTCCTGCCTCTGGTCGCCTGTTGCGACGGTAAAATACTGCGGATTATACCATAAGGCCCGATTCGATACAACCAGAGATTTTAAAATTCACAGTAACGCTGTTCCGTGAAAGGGGAAATCCGTTGTTTTTGAAGGATATCCGGAGCAGGTCTGCAGGCTTCTCGTTTTTTTATTGACGGACATGTTCGAAAGAGTTATCATCTACGCTGTTTACACCGTATTCATCGACATTATCTTCCGGATCCTTTAGAGGCTGGCACTTTCATCATGTTTGTTGCAATCCTGTTTTTAGGCTTCCTTTTTATACCGTCCACGGTCTTTGCCTGGGGCCCCCTGACCCATATATATCTCGGCAACGAGATACTCTCCTGCGCGCCGCTCATCCCGGCCGGCATCCTTGCCCTGCTCAAGAAGCACAAGCAGGATTTCCTTTACGGCAATGTCATGGCCGACATCATTATCGGCAAGAAATACCTTCCCGAAGACAAGAGCTCACATTCCTGGGATGTGGGATTGAAGCTTTTCGACCAGGCCAAATCCTGGCCCGAACGGGCGTTTGCATACGGCTACCTGTGCCACCTGGCGTCGGACACCGTCGCCCATGAGACGCTGACAGACGATCGCGGGAATATGGGCCACACCTGGGTCGAGCTCAAGGCCGACAGCCTGATCGACAAGACCTACTGGCTCCAGACCATCTCCATCAGCAGGGCCGTCCGCAAACGGAGCGACCTGCTGCTCGAGAACTCCCTCGACCGCTATGTGTTCTCCTTCAAGACCAACAAGAGGATCTACAAAAGCATCGTGTTCCTCTCGTTCCTGAACAAGAAGCGGAGGACGGGGGTGGACCGGAACCTGATCCACGAACTGCATGAGGAATCTATCGCGCGCATGCTCGACCTGCTCCAGAAAGGCACCGAGTCCGAGGTCCTTTTCAAGAATCCCCTGTAGTCCCGCTAGCCTGCCGGCCGCTCCCTTGTTCACTGTCCCTGTCCGTTCGCCGGCGATTTCGTTATTGACAATATCCCGCGAATCATTATATAAGTCATTTGTCCGTCTGGTGCTGCGCACCGGCCATATCAAGCGTTCATTCGTACGGCGGTAGATGTCATGCTTTTCAATTCATTTCAGTTCTTCCTGTTCTTCCCCGTTGTCACGGCGCTTTATTTCCTCCTTCCCCACCGGTGGCGGTGGTTCCTGCTGCTCGCTGCGAGCTGCGTGTTCTACATGGCCTTCATCCCGAAGTACATCCTGATCCTCGTTGTCACGATCGTCGTGGATTATGCGGCCGGCATCCTGATCGAGCGGACCCCGGCGGGGAAGCTCAGGCGGACGTACCTCGTCGTGAGCCTCTTCGTGACCGTGGCCATACTTGCCTTCTTCAAGTACTTCAATTTCCTGAATGACAATGCGGCACAGCTGGCCCGA
Organism: Nitrospirota bacterium; assembly: GCA_035516965.1. Lineage (NCBI taxonomy): Bacteria > Pseudomonadati > Nitrospirota > Nitrospirota bacterium. The sequence continues at coordinate 3,859 of DATIZR010000108.1, read as the reverse complement.
TTCCTCCATTGGAACTACGGGATCAACAGCCTCAAGATCATCCTGCCGATCGGTCTCTCGTTCCACACGTTCCAGAGCATGAGCTACGTGATCGAAGTATACCGGGGCAATCAGAAGGCGGAGCGGCACTTTGGTATCTACGCGCTCTACGTCATGTTCTACCCCCAGCTTGTGGCGGGCCCGATCGAGCGCCCTCAGAACCTGCTGCACCAGATCCGGGAGCACCATACCTTCGACTATGGCCGGGTGACGGGCGGGCTTAAGCGCATGGCCTTCGGCCTGTTCAAGAAGGTGGTGATCGCCGACGCGCTGGCTCCGGTCGTGGACCAGGTTTATAACAACCTGCACGACTACACGGGCTACCCGCTCTTCTTCGCGACGGCGTGTTTTGCCTGGCAGATCTACTGCGACTTCTCGGGCTATTCCGATATCGCGCTCGGCTCTGCCCAGGTCATGGGCTTCCGCCTGATGGAGAACTTCGACCGGCCCTACAGCGCGCGCTCAGTCCCGGACTTCTGGCGGCGGTGGCACAAGTCGCTCACGTCGTGGTTCCGGGACTATGTGTACATCCCACTGGGCGGGAACCGGGTGGCGAAGGGCAGGTGGTACGGCAACCTGTTCTTCACGTTTCTCCTGAGCGGGCTGTGGCACGGTGCGAACTGGACCTTCGTGGTCTGGGGCGGTCTGAACGGGCTGTTTCTGATCCTGTCATCGGTGACCGCTTCGCTCCGGGGCGCCCTGGCCGAAAGTCTCGGCCTGAAGGACCATCCGCGGCTGCATCATGCGGTCCAGGTCGCGGTCACGTTCCTGCTGGTCAGCTTCGCCTGGATATTCTTCCGGGCCAACAGCATGTCCGACGCCCTCTATGTAGTGTCCCACCTCTTCGACGACCTTGCGGGCCTGTCCCGCAGGGGCAGGTTCGCCTTCGACGGGTTCATCCTGTTCTTTATCCTGTTCATGGAATATGTCCATTACGTCCACCGGGACCGCGGGATAGGCAACCTCTTCAGCGAACGGCCGCTCCTGGTCCGCTGGTCCCTGTACTACGCGCTGGTGATGATGACGGTCCTTTTCGGGAGCTATGGCCAGCAACGTTTCATTTACTTTCAATTCTGAAGCGACATGAAACGACTGCTCAATAAAACGGTTGTGCTGGCATCCCTTGTCGTCGGACTGATGCTCGTTGTATTTCTACTCCCGCTCCCTTATAATCACGATCTATCGGCCATCCTGAACAAGCGGGACCTGCTGAAGGACGGGCCGGGCGGCCGCATCGTCTTCGTGGGCGGAAGCGGGCTGTACTCGGCGCTGGACAGCCCGCTGGTCGAACAACGGCTTGGCCGGCCCGTACGGAACATCGGATTGTGGGCCGGCTTCGGCATCACGCCGGTCCTGCGCGAGATCAAACCTTACCTGCACGCCGGCGATGTGGTGATCGTCATACCCGAATACGGCCTCACCTACGACAGGTATCTCGATGTTTCGCGAAAATGGATCTTCGCGCTCGCGCCGGCGCGCAACCTGATGCCGCTGTATGGAAATTTTCCGGCGGGCCTGAAGGCGTTTGTCCTGGATTTCATCGGGCTCGTCCGGTCGAAATTCGAGGCGCTCCCCTTCGCCATCCGCGAAGCAATCAAGAACCGGGGGCTCAGCATCTTCACAAGGGGCGGGTATGTCCAGTACCGGACCTTTTTCAACGGGAACGGCGACTCCTTCCGGATCTTTCCGGCAGCGACGTCACCCGAGCTGATCCGGCAGCGCGGGGAGGATTACTTCTCGATACAAGAGTACCGCGACCAGTCCCTGACGGCGCTCAACGATTTTTGCCGCGACGAGGGGGGTCAGGGCGTGCGGACCGCGCTCATGTTCCCGGCATATCCCGAGGAGGAATACCGCAAGTTCCGGGCCGGGCTCCTGCAGTATGAACAGCGGCTGCGAAACGAGCTGCTCTGTCCGATCATCGGCAACCCCGAGGATTTTCTCTATCCCTACGGCCTGTTCACCGACACGATCCACCACCTGGGCATCGAGGGAAGGAGGATGCGGACGGAACGGCTGATCGCCCTTCTGCAGGCGCAGCCCTGGATGCGGCGGACCGCTTCAAGCCGATGAGCCAAAGCCTATGAAGAGATTTCTGATAAAAGCAGGCGCCCTCACCCTGCTCGTCCTGGCTACGGTCTCGACGGTCTTCCTGCTCCCCATCCCCTACAGCGATAATCTCTCGGCGATCGTGAACAAGAGGGACCTGCTGAAGGACGGCCGCCGGGACCGTATCGTCTTCGTCGGCGGCAGCGGCCTGTTCGACGGCCTGGACAGCGGGCTCGTGGAGCAGCGCCTGCGCCGCCCTGTGGTGAACATGGGGCTGTACGCGGGTTTCGCGATCACGCCCCTCCTGCGAGAGATCAGGCCTTTTCTCCGCTCGGGAGACACGGTCGTGATCGTTCCGGAGTACAGCGTGGTGTTCGATGCCCTGGATTTTCAGGCGCGCAAATGGGTCTTCGCACTGGCGCCTGCCCGGAACCTCCGGCTCTACCGGGAAGGCCAGAACCGGACACTCGCGTTCTTGACCGATATGACCGGGTTGCTCCGGTCCAAGCTGCAAGCGCTTCCCAAGGCGGTACGGGAAGCGGTCCGGACGCGCCGTCTCGCTCCTTTGGTTGGCGAAGGCTACGCCTACTACGGGAAATACTTCAATCTGTACGGCGACTCCCTGCGGACCATGCGGGCGGCCGTTCCCGGCGTGATCGAGCAGACAGGCGTGGATCTGTTCGCGGACGCGGCCTACCGCGACCAGTCCTTTGCCTCCGTGAACGCGTTCTGCCGGGAGGTGCGCGGGATGGGCGTGCAGGCCCTGTTCTTTTTTCCCGCCTACCCGGAGGAAGAGTACCGCAGGCAGGAGGAGGCCATGAAGCTCTACGAGGCCCGCCTGCGGAAAGAGCTGGACTGCCGGATCCTGGGCACACCGCAGGATTTTCTCTACCCCTATGAATACTTCACCAACACTGTCAACCACATCAACAATGAGGCGCGGCGGATCCGGACCGAAAGAGTCCTCGCCTATCTCGAGAGGGCCGTCATGCCCCAGGGGTTCGGGGAGCGAAGAGTGAAGAATGAAAATAAGGTGGTCAAACAGTATCCTTAATTCTTCATCTTTAACTCTCAATTTTCAGTTGGGGCTGTTCTCTGTCCCCATTTGATATACTGGAAACACAACGACGATCAGACTGGAGGAAGCCATGGAGCTCTTGACCGTTCCCGTTCCAATCCCCGAAGGCTGCAACATCATCCTTGGCCAGACCCATTTCATCAAGACCATTGAGGACCTGTACGAGATCATCGCGACCACGGTTCCGCAGGCGAAATTCGGAGTCGCTTTCACCGAGGCTTCAGGCCCCTGCCTCATCCGCACCGAGGGGAACGACGAGGAGCTCATCACCGCATGCGTCAGGACCCTTGAGTCCATCGGCGCGGGCCATGTGTTCTGCGTTTTCCTCAAGAATGCCTTCCCGATCAATGTCCTCACCCCCGTCAAGAACTGTCCCGAGGTCTGCCGGATCTTCTGCGCCACGGCGAACGCGCTCGAGGTGGTCGTCGCATCGACCCCGCAGGGCAGGGGAGTTCTGGGCGTGATCGACGGCTCGTCGCCAAAAGGCGTCGAGACCGCCTTGGACAAGGCCCAGCGGAAAGAGTTCCTGCGCAAGATCGGGTATAAGCGTTAATTAAGACAGAGGACGGACAACCGAAGACAAGAGACAAGAGACAAGAGACAAGAGACAAGAGACAAGAGACAAGAGACAAGAGACAAGAGACAAGAGACAAGAGACAAGAGACAAGAGACAAGAGACAAGAGACAAGAGAC
>DATIZR010000107.1 GCA_035516965.1 Nitrospirota bacterium | reverse complement strand
AGCGTCCGTGACAACTCGAGGTCAGTATGCCATTCAGGCATGAAATACTCAGCCTTCGGCCAATGAATAAGAAAGAGAACCGCCGCCTTGTTCCCCTTTTTCGCGATACTCTCCAGTTCGAGCAGATGCTTCGTGCCGCGGACGGTAATCGCATCGGGAAACATGGCGATCCTGTTCCCCACCAGGGTGCAGGATTTGACCTCGACGACGACGTTCCTCCCCGCTTGACCAAGCAGAAAATCGAACCTGCTGCGGCCTATGGTAACTTCAGGCTTGACCACTGCTGACCCCTCCAGGCCGGGGATCCTGCCCTCTTCGATCAATTGACGGGCAACGAGATTGTTCACATGTGTATGCAGCATGATGGGCCTGTTGTCCCGTTCCACGGCCGCAACGGTGTAGTCCGTGATGCGTTGACGCTCTTTTCTGCGCTTTTCAAGATAAAGGATTGTTCCGGGATAGAACAATTCCCAGAGCCTCCCGGGATTGGGCAGATAGGCGCGGACCTCCCGGTTCCTGACAGTGCATCCAACGATGAATCGGTTCGGCCTGTTCCGAAATACGGCTTTGACGATCCGGGGAAAGAATACCAATGAGCCCATTTGGTAATAGTACTCGAAAGTCCCGCGCCTGTCATTACTTTACCGTGTATGGATAGTGAACGGCAACAACCGCCCGCAGCCGTATGATACAGGTCATAGCTCTTTCGTGACGATCGTGGTATACAGGAACCATGAACCTGACCATCTACCGAAGAATAACCCAGGTCTCCTTCATCCTGTTCATCTTCCTGATACCGGTGCTCAATATTTTCCGCTATGACACGGACCTCAGGGAATTGATCGTGTTCGGCCACGTCTGGAGCCTCGGCCTTAAGCAGGGCTTTTATGCGGACCCGAGCGCCATCGGCGCCCTGCAGGTCGCCCTCCAGTTCTTCCTCAAGGCGATCCTGCCCTGGCTCCTCTTCCTTGCCCTGTTCCCGCTGCTCGGGTATCTGACCGGCCGGTTCTTCTGCGGCTGGCTTTGCCCGGAAGGCGCCCTGTTCGAGTTATCCGATTACCTGACGCTTCGTATCCTGGGCAGGCGCAGTCTCTATACGAAGAACCCCAACGATCCTGACGTTCCGGAACAGAACAGGGCAAGATACGCCGCGTTCGCTCTGTTGACCGCCATCGTGCTCCCCCTGGTCGGCGGCGTATCGCTCACCGGCTATCTCGTCGATCCAAGGACGATCTTCCACCAGATCGCGACCTGGCACTTCACGTTCGGCGTGAAGGCCGGCATTATCGGCGTCGCGATCTACATGCTCATCACCTCGGTCCTGGTGCGCCATGTGCTCTGCAGGTTCGTCTGCGCCGCGGGGCTCATGCAGATGCTGTTTGGCTGGATCAGCCCCGTCTCGCTCCGGCTGAACATGGACCTTGCCCGCATCTCGGCATGCACGGACTGCAAGGGCTGCGACAAGGCCTGTTTCATGAACGTCACACCCCGGAAGCACAAACAGGAAATTTCCTGCGTGAACTGCGGGGCCTGCGTGGAAGCCTGCAACCGGGAACTGGGCCAGGGTAACGGCTTGTTCCATCTCGGCTTCGGCAAGGGCTGCGCTCTTCCGAAGGAGAACTGCGGTCACCTCGTGCCGGAAAGCTCGCCCCGAACGTAATACTATTGTCTGTCCTTCACCGCGCCAGACAAACCTTTTACCGCCGCTCTCCGTCTCAAATGCTCAAGTTCCGTTCATCCGATCAAACCCGCAAAGCCATGTGAACCTGTGCTATAATTTTTCCGTTGGATCTAACCGCATAGGTGCATAAATAGGCAGCGCTCCCTGCGGCCGGAATGCATTTTTTTGTTCAAGGCACGGAACAGGGAGTGCCGTCCTACACCATCTCTTCTCACGAAACCATCTTGACAACCAGGGGATTTATGATAAATTAGGGTCTTAAATACCCTATTTAATACTTGTGCAAGGAGGTATCACCATGTCAGACCAGTGTTGCACGCTTCGCATAGGACAGGCCGTCCCTGATTTTAAGCTTGAAACCTTCGATCCGGTCAAAGGCGACTTCAGTGAAATAACCCTCTCAGCCCAGAAGGCCGCAAAGAAATGGACCGTCCTCTTCTTCTACCCCGCCGATTTCACCTTTGTCTGAGCCACGGAATTTGCTGCTCTGGCGGAGCAGTATGATAATTTTAAGAAAGCGGGCGCCGAGGTCATCACGGTCAGCGCGGACACCAAGTTCGTCCACCTCGCCTGGCAGCGCGATGAAAAGATGCTCGAAAAGGTCAAATATCCCATGGGCTCCGACCCGACCGGCAAACTGGGCAGGATGTTCGGCGTTTACGATGAAGCAAGCGGCCTCACGCTCCGGGGAACCTTTATCATCAACCCCGACGGTACTCTGCTCAACTCCGAGGTCAACTTCTACAACCTGGGAAGGAACATCGAAGAGACGCTCCGTAAGGTAAATGCGAATATTCATCTCGCCGCGTCCCCCGCTGAGGCTTGCCCCGCCCAGTGGAAGAAGGAAGGCGACAAGACCCTGAAGCCGTCGGCAAAACTTGTCGGCAAGATCCATGATGCGATGAAATAACTCATGCTCGTGACCCGGGAAACCGACTACGCCGTCCGTACCGTTCTGTACCTCGCGAGGAACAAGGACCGCAGGGTGAGCGTGACCGAGATCGCCCATGCCATGCACATCCCGAAATCCTTTCTCGCCAAGCTCCTCCAGAGACTGGTCAGGCACCATCTGCTGATCTCCATGCGCGGCGTGAACGGCGGCTTTCAGCTTGCTGCAAAACCATCTGAAATCACCCTTCTGGACATCCTGGAGGCCATGCAGGGTCCGGCGGGGATCAATGTCTGCGCGATCGACAGCAGGCGATGCAGCCTGAGTTCCACCTGTGCCGTCCATCCCGTATGGGTCAATATCCGAAAGGAGGTTGAAAAGAGGCTCAACAGGACCTCGATCGCCAAACTGATCGGCAAATGAGTCATGTGGCACGCATCAAGGGCACGCGGATGTCCCGGACAAGGAGGCAATCGTATGAATGATTATCAATATGATAATCAAACTGTGAAAGGCTTTATCGTATCCTCGATCTTTTGGGGGGTCGTGGGCATCGTAATCGGTCTCTGGATTTCCGTCCAGATGTGGATGCCGTCGTGGAACATCGCCCCTTACTTCACCTTCGGCCGGCTGCGGGTCGTCCATACCAACGGCCTCGCCTTCGGCCTCGGTATCGGCGCCATCTTCGGCATCAGCTACTATATCCTGATGCGGCTCTGCAAGAGGCCGCTCCTCTTCCCGAAGCTCGCCCGGTTCCACCTGTACCTGTTCAATGCGGCGATCGCGCTCGCCGCCCTGAGCCTGTTCCTCGGCATGAACCAGTCCCTGGAATACGCCGAGCTCGAATGGCCCCTCGACATCGGGGTCGTGATCCTCTGGGTCATCTTCGCCGTGAACGTCTTCGGCACGATCATCACGCGAAAAGAGGAGCAGATGTACATTTCCCTCTGGTTCATCATCGCCACGGTCGTCGCCGTGGCGGTCCTGTACATCGTGAACAACCTGTCGATCCCGGCGGGATGGAACAAATCCTATCATCTCTTCGCGGGCGTCAACAGCGCCAACGTGGAATGGTGGTACGGGCACAACGCCGTCGGGTTCATCTTCACCACGCCGATTCTGGCCATGTTCTATTACTTCCTTCCGAAGTCCACGGGCCTGCCCATCTTCAGCCACCGGCTTTCGATCATCGCCTTCTGGTCGCTCGTGTTCGCCTATCTCTGGACCGGCGCTCATCACCTGGTCTATACGCCGCTCCCCGACTGGATCCAGACCCTCGGCATCGCATTCACCATATTCCTGATCGCGCCTTCCTGGGGTTCGGTGATCAACGGATACTACACGGTTGGAGCGGACTGGTCCAAGATGCAGTCCAACTATCTCACCAAGTTCTTCATCCTGGGCATCACCTTCTACGGACTCCAGACGGTCCAGGGTCCGACCCAGGGCCTTCGCGTCGTGAGCCAGCTGATCCATTACACGGACTGGGTGCCGGGTCACGTGCACATGGGCACCATGGGATGGGTCACGATGACTGCCGCCGCTTCCATGTATTACATCATCCCGAAGATCTACAACACCACGATCTACAGCGAGAAGATCGCGAATGTCCATTTCTGGCTGGTGCTGATCGGCCAGCTCATCTTCTCGATCACCATGTGGATCACCGGGATCATGCAGGGCGCTCTCTGGAAGGCCACGAACGCCGAGGGCAATCTCCAGTATACCTTCGTGGATGTCCTTGCGAAGAACTATCCCTTCTGGCAGATGCGGACCGCCGGCGGCGTGATCTTCACGGTCGGCATGCTCTTCTTCATCTATAACATCTTCATGACGATGCGAAGCGGCAGCCTCGAGCGGAGCGACGTCAAGCCGGCATCAGCCGGCGCAAAGGCATAGGGGGTGATACCATGGCAGGTGATATTTACAAAAAACCGGTACTCTTCGCCGTCGTCTCGGCCGTCGTCATCCTGATCGGGACCGTGGTGACCATGTTCATCCCGATGCTGACCGCGGAGATGCATCCGAAGCTGGCGAACCTCAAGCCCTATACGGCTCTCCAACTCGCGGGCAAGGACATCTACCAGCGAGAAGGCTGCAATAACTGCCACACCCAGACCGTGCGGCCTCTCAAGACCGAGGTCATGCGCTACGGCGAGTACTCCAAGGCCGGCGAGTTCGCCTACGACCGCCCCTTCCTGTGGGGCTCGAAGCGGACCGGCCCCGACCTTGCGCGCATCGGCGGGAAATACCCCGACAAGTGGCACGAGGTCCACTTCGAGAACCCCCAGGCCATCTTCGCCCAGTCGAATATGCCGGCCTACGGCTGGCTGAAGAAGAACGGGCTCGATCCCGACGACATCGCGGCTCACATGCGCGCGAATGACTTTCCCTATAGCGCCGACGAGATCGCGCAGCTGAAGGACAGGAACGAGCTGGAAGCGCTGATCGCCTACATGCAGGTGATCGGCATTGCCGTCAAGAAAGCTCCGGAGCCGGCACCCGCACGGTCCGATCTGCAGAACCCCTTTGCCGGCAAAGCCGACGCCATCGCCCTGGGATCGAAGTTGTTCAAGGACAATTGTTCGGCCTGTCACGGCGATGACGGCAAGGGAGGCATCGGACCCAGTCTCGCGGACCGCAAGTTCCTCTCCGGCCCGGGCGACGGGTCCGACGGCGACTATTTCAACGTTATCCAGAACGGCACCCAGGCAGGCATGCCGCCATTTTCAAGCACGCTGGATAAGAACAAGACCTGGTCCCTCGTTGCCTATATCCGGTCCCTGCAGCAAAAAAAATAAGGAGACGCCATGGCTGACGATTTCGATGATCTAAGCAGGTTCGAAGCAAAGAATACGTCACATACACTTCCCCTGGGCTGGCAGATTCTTTTCTGGGGATTGATACTCTTCGGCATCTATTACGCGATCGCGTATACGCCATCCCTGGGCGGCTGGTCCCAGGAACGGGCATTCACGGAATCCGTGAAGTAGTTTCCCCCGTGGAGCCGGGAGCGGCATCTCTGACAACCTGCAACAGCGCAAGCGCCCCGGCTCCATTCTTCTTTTTTCTCTGCCACGAAACAAAGTTGTGCCGTACGTTACATTAAAATGAACGCGAAAAAATGAAACCACAGAGCGTACGGAGAAAAAGGAGCAGAAACAATCTCCCTGTTCTCAAGTAATTTTAAAAAAGCCCGGGATGAAGAGCTAAGGAACATGAAGTGCACGCAGAGGGGTGGCGAAGCCTAACAGTTCACTGAGATCTCTGCGGTGGAATTTGACAGCGCGAAGCAATAAAGGGAGGCCCCTATGGACATTTCCATATTTGCAACGATCGGGTTTACGACGCTAGCCGTGATCGGCATTCTTGTGCTTTTATTCACGGGAAGCCGGAAGAAAAAAGCATCGTGATGCGCAGATTCGATTCACGCTGACGCAAGGGAGAATTACTCCGTGGAAAAGCAAGCCTGGGCATACGTTATTTTTGGCATCGTCCTCGTTGTTCTGTTCGTGGTCATCATCGTCCACTACTATTCAGGTAAACGGAAGAACAAGGTGGAAGAGGCAAAATATAAAATGCTCGACGACGATGAAGATGATGAGGATGGCGCCGGACGATCATGACCCGGAAATACCACAGGCTAAGACGGATCACAGGCGCTATTCTGCTCCTGGCCCTCATCGGCATCCCCTTCGTTCGCGTTCATGAACAGAGCGCTTTCCGCTTCGATATCCCTACGCTCCGGCTCCTGTTTTTCGGAGCCGAGATCGGCATGGCGGACTTCTTCATCGTCCTGATCGCGCTGATCTTCCTGACCTTCTTCATTCTTTTCACGACCACCCTGTTCGGCCGCATATGGTGCGGATGGCTCTGCCCTCAGACCGTGCTGGTTGACGTGACGGATACGGCGGCCGGCAAACGCGGCCCCGGAGCGCGTACGGCAGCAGCGGCCCTCGCGCTCGCGGTGAGCGGAGTCGTTGCGGCCAGCCTTATCTTTTACTTCGTATCGCCCTACGACCTTCCCGGGATGCTGACGATTGGCGGTACTGCGTCGCATATCATCACCGGATCCTGGATCGCCCTGACTGTGCTCCTCTTTCTCGACCTGACCCTGCTCAGGCGTACGTTTTGCGCGACCGTCTGTCCCTACGCAAAGCTCCAGAGTGTCCTGTTCGACGACCGGACGCTCATCGTCGCGTTCGATCCCAACCGCTCCGACGAGTGCAGGGAGTGCAAGGCCTGCGTCAGGGACTGCCCGGTCGGGATCGACATCCGGGAGGGCTCCCAGATCGAATGCATCCACTGCGCCGAATGCGTGGACGCCTGTATTGGTCGGATGGCGATCCGGGGCCGGAGATCGCTGATCTCTTACATGTTCGGCGTTCCCGGGTTGCGCCGGACGGGGCTCAGGATAAATCTGCTGATCACCGGGGTCATCAGCCTCGTTTCGCTTGTCTTTCTGGTATCGCTTGCAGTGTCCAGAATGCCCTTTGATATGAACGTCCGTCTGAACTTTGCCGCGGGCCAGCAGAAACAGGCCGATGGCAGCGTCACCAACGTCTACGAGCTGTCCTTCAGGAACCTCGCGGGAAGGGACCAGTTCCTGGCGTTGAGTGTCACCGCCCCCGGAATATCGGCAGCCATCACCCCGTCGATGGTGAGCCTGAAGAAGAGCTCTGACGTGCTCCGGGTGCCAATTGTCGCCAGGGTTAAAGGCGTCCCTGAAAGCGTCCAGAACGTGGTGCTTGCGATCACGGCCACCTCTTCCCGTGACAACAGGAGCATGACGAGGAGCGTGACCTTCCTGATGCCGCAAAACCCTAACCCGGACAAGCCGGCTCAAAACCGGAAGTTAAAGGCGTCTCTCGCGGAGCACGCGGAGGACGCAGAGTTTAAACCAAAGCCCGAAAGTCTTTCATGGCGAACTATTTTTTGATTTTCTCTGCGATCTCTGCGCCTCTGCGAGATATTTTCTTGCCCTTTTGTAAAGAATTTGATTTGTTTGTTCCGAAAGGAGCAATACGATGCGCACCCTGATCATCGTGATCGGCATCCTTGTTGTCGCGGCGACGGCCGCTACGATATTTATCGGCACGAGAAACTTCGAGGGCCTTGTCGTTGATAGACCCTACGAGACAGGTATCGACTGGGACAGGATCCAGGAGCGGAAAGCGAAGCTCGGCTGGTCCGCGACCTTAAGCAGAACTTCGTACCCGCTCGGCAGGAACGACCTGATCGTGAATATTGCCGGCAGGAACTGCTCACCAATGTCCGACACCATCCTTTCCATAACAGTCAGCAGGCCTTCAACGAATCGCTATGACAGGACCTATCAGGCCCTGAGGCAGATCGACGGCAGTTATCTCGCCTCGATCGAGCTTCCGCTCCCGGGGCGCTGGGATGTGATCATCCATGTCACGTCGGGGCAAGAACAGGCTGATTTTAAAACGTCCCTTGCCGCAGAAAGAAGCGGACCATGACGAGTGCCCGCGTTCCCATCGACGGAGCGGCTTTTCTCCTGTTCTCCCTGCTCCTGGTCGTGGCCGCTTCTGATGGAACGGCCGTCTCTGCCTCTGACGGGACGAAGCCTGTTCCCTGTGATATCCAGCGCGGGGCCTGCTCTGCGGACCTGGGCAACCGCCTGACCCTGCAATTCGAGATCCAACCCAGGCCCGTCAAGACCATGTCGGAGCTGACCTTCGTGGTGACGCTCCTCCAGGACAACAGAGAGGTCATTGATGCAACCGTCGCTCTGGACCTTTCCATGCCGGGCATGTACATGGGAAAGAACAGCGCGGTCCTGAAACACATTGCGAACGGCCGCTATGAAGGCAAAGGGCTGATCCCGAGGTGCATGAGCGGCAGCCGGACCTGGCAGGCGGACCTTGCCGTCGTTCGCGGACAGCAAAAGGGTTCAGCGAGCTTCCTCATCGAGGTGCCCTAGCATGGAACCGGCATACGTTCTGGCGCTGTCAACAGGTCTTCTCGGCGGCTTTGGACACTGCATCGGCATGTGCGGACCGCTGGTTGCATCCTATGCCCTCGCGGGCAGGCCGGAAAGCGCGCAAACATTCTCCCGCACCCTCGCTCCCCACCTTTTCTATAACGCGGGCCGCATTGCAACCTATGCGGCCATCGGTGCAGCCATGGGCCTCTCGGGCTCCTTTCTGAACGTGGCGGGATCGCTTGCCGGTGTCCAGAACTGCGTTGCCCTGCTCGCGGGTGTTTTCATGATCATCATGGGGCTCGGCACCAGCGGCATCTGGGGAAACTCGCGATGGATCGAGAGACACAACCTCCCGGTCCTCCGCGCAGCCCACGGTCTCCAGGCCTCCGCCTCTCCGTACCGGTTCCTTGGGCTCGGCCTTTTGCTCGGCCTGCTTCCCTGCGGCCTGTCCTATACGATCTTCATCGCCGCGGCCGGGAGCGGAAACATCCTTTCCGGGATGATGACGGCACTGCTGTTCGGACTGGGCACACTCCCCGCCATGCTCGCCGCAGGCTGGGTCCTGTCATCGCTCGGCGCCCGCTTGCGGGGTGCTGTGTACCGTGCCAGCGGAGTGCTCGTCATTGCCATGGGGGTTTATTTCCTCTATAAGGGGATACGACTCTATGCCCGTCTGTGACCACTGCATGCTCGAGGTATCCGACCGCGATGCCGTTCATGAAGACATCAACGGCAGGGAGTGCGTGTTCTGCTGTCATGGATGCAGCGGCATCTACCGCCTGATCCGCAGCGAAGGGCTCGATGAGTTCTACGTGCGGCGGAGGGACTGGTCTCCCGGCCCGGCCGAGGACAGGCCGCTCGACGTCTCGGCGTTCAGGGAGGTCCTTCATCCCGTCGGGAACGAGATCGAGATCGATGCGGTGATCGACGGCATCCGGTGCGCCTCCTGCGTCTGGCTGAACGAGAAGATACTCCTCCGGACAAAAGGCGTCACCCGCGCGGTGGTGAACTACGCGACCCACCGGGCGAAGATCCGCTGGAACCCGTCGGAGATCGACCTCGGCGTCGTTCTCGGCCGCATCCGGTCCATCGGCTATACCCCGAAGCCCTTTCTCCCGAAGGCCTGGGAGGATGAGCAGAAGCGCCAGTCCCGGGACCTGCTCATCCGGTTCGGGACCGCCGCTTTCTTCTCGATGCAGCTCATGCTCTTTTCCATGGCCCTCTATGCAGGCTATTTCCAGGGTATTGATGAGGAGACCAAGTTCATCTTCCATCTGATCTCCTTCGCGCTCACCACGCCGGTCCTGTTCTACGCGGGCTGGCCGATCATCAAGGCGTCGTTCCGGGGCTTGCGCAACCGCACGTTCAACATGGACGTCCTGATCGCCGCCGGCGCCCTCTCCGCCTACGGCTACAGCATCTACGCCATCACGACGAACGGCGAGGTCTATTTCGACACGGCGGCCATGATCATCACCCTCATCCTGCTCGGCAGGTACATCGAGGCCGGAGCCAAGGGAAGGGCATCTGCCACGATCTCCAGGCTGATGCAGCTCAGCCCGCGGGAGGCGCGGAGACTGTCCGCTGCAGCAGATGCTCCTGACGCGGCCGGCGGCTCTCAGCGCCGGATGGTGCCGATCGCCTCGGTGCTGGTGGGAGACCTGATCGAGGTGATCCCCGGGGAGAAGATCCCGCTCGACGGTACTGTCCTCTCGGGCTCATCAGAAGCAGACGAGTCCATGCTGACCGGCGAATCAAGGCCCGCGGCCAAGACCGCAGGGGACCCCGTATACGGCGGAACGATCAATCTGTACGGAAGCTTCGTGTTCCGTGTCACGAAGACGGGCAGGGACACCGTCCTCTCGCAGATCATCCAGGCGGTCGAAGACGCACAGGCCCGCCGCGCTCCCATCCAGTCCATTGCCGACCGTGTGATCGGTTATTTCGTTCCCGCTGTCCTGCTCATCGCCCTTTTCACCTTCCTGGGATGGCTCTGGCATGGCGCCCCGCTCCCGCAGGCGGTCATGAACGCCGTATCGGTCATGGTCATCGCCTGCCCCTGCGCGCTGGGTCTGGCAACTCCGCTTGCCATCCTGATCGGCACGTCCCAGGCCGCGTCGAAAGGGATCCTGGTCAAGGGCGGCGACGTGATCCAGAAAGCTGCGGCCGTGGATCATGTCGTACTGGACAAAACCGGCACGATCACGGAAGGAAGACCGGTCGTGACGCACTGTGCGGGCATCGGGATCCCTGATGACGAAGCGCTCAGGCTCGCGGTCTCCCTGGAGCAGCGCTCTGAACATTCCCTCGGCCGGGCGATCTCGGACGCGGCTTTGAACATCGGGCCCGAAGAGGTGCGCGACTTTTGCGCTGTCCCCGGCAAGGGGGTCAGGGGATCGATCAACGGAAAGCGCGCTCTTATCGGCAGCAGTTCCTTCCTCGAATCCGAAGGCGTCTCCGGCATAGATGCCTTCCTGACCGCTGAACAGCTTCGGAGCATCGAGACCTGCCAGAACGCCGGATCGACGGCAATCTTTCTCTCCTGCGACAACCGTCTGTCCGGCATGTTCGTGATCGAGGACCGGGTAAGAAAAGAGGCCGCCGAGGCAATAGGGATGCTGAAGAAGGCGGGAATGGGGGTGTCCCTGGTGACCGGCGACAACCGGAAGACTGCGGAAGCCGTTGCGCGGGCAGTCGGCATTGACGAGGTCAAAGCCCATGTGTCCCCCCTCGAAAAATCATCAGAGGTGAGCCGTCTGGAAGCGGGTGGCAGTCATGTGCTCATGGCCGGAGACGGGATCAATGATGCGCCGGCGCTCGTCCGGGCCTCGGTCGGCGTTGCCCTTGGCCGGGCAACGGACATCGCGCTCGAGAGCGCGGACATCGTCGTCATGCGGCCGGACCTCAGGCTGGTGCCGGCTGCGCTCGCCCTTTCCCGAAAGACCTTCTCCGTGATCCGGCAGAACATCTTCTGGGCCTTTTTCTACAATCTGATCGTGATTCCCCTCGCGATCGCGGGGATGCTCCACCCGATCGTGGCCGCCGGTGCCATGGCTTTCAGCTCGCTTTCCGTGGTCGCGAATTCCCTTCGCGCGAGGACCTCCTGATGGGCATCATGTACCTTTTGATCTTTCTCACGGTATGCATCGGCCTCGCCGGCTGGCTGCTCTTCCTCTGGGCGGTCAAGAGCGGGCAGTACGACGATGTGGAGGGCCCGAAGTACCGCATGCTCGAGGACGAGGAAGATGAAAAGAAGAGCGAGGAAGAGGCCCCTGACAAGGATCATCCCGGAACATGAGCAGGAATCATTGAAACAGGACGTGCTTGTCGCCCCGGTTCCCCCTTATTCTTCCCCTTGCGTTGCCTGAAGACAGGATACACGTCCGCGCCAGCATACCCATCCAACCCGCATCTCGTATTGACTCGCCTCGTATCTTTTGTTATAAAGTACCGTCACTATGTTTTCTGGTAAGGAGCATCTGTGGAGCAGGAAACTGCAATGACAGAACGGTCGGAGTATCTCGATATAGCCAAGGCTCTGGGCATCATGGCCGTAGTGTACGGCCACGCCTCAGGCCCATTTGCGAACTTTGTATCCTTGTACCACATGGCGCTTTTTTTCTTCGTTTCGGGTTTTTTTTTCAAGGACAGCTACACGCCGGACCCGGTTGCCCTCGTGAAAAAGAGGATCAAGTCTCTCTATGTGCCATTCATCACCTATGGTCTTTTCTTCGGTCTTCTCCATAATTTCTTATTCAAGGTAAATATCTACACCGAAAGGCTGGATTCGGTCTACAACAAGGTCTCCTATTTATCCACCAATCGGGAATACCTTCTGAACCTGCTGAAGATCGCGTCCTTCGCGAAGATCGAGCAGATCCTGGCGCCGCTCTGGTTCCTGCCGGTGCTTTTCCTGGTGAATATGCTGTTCGTGGCAGTCAGCTATGTCATCTACAGGATCAAACCTGGCCGCAAGGAACTCTGGCTGGCAGTGGCAATTGCCGGACTGTTCTGTCTCGGGTTCCTCTTTTATCCCGAAAAGAACCTCGTCCTGCGCCCGCTCAGCATCGCCATGGTCGTAACCGTGATGTTCTACTTCGGATATCTTTTCAAGCGATACGAAAGCGCTTTTGATTTCAACGCGGCTTACGCCTTCGCCTGTTTCATGGTCCTTGCGGTCAGCTCCCGGTTCGGCACCATCGATACGGGCGGGCATCAGTTCGTTTCCCCGGCTTTTTACCTTGCCTGCTCTTTGTGCGGGATCTATCTGAACCTGTATATTGCGAAGGCCGTTGTGGCAGGATCATTGTTAAAGAATTTTTTCGTCTATGCCGGAAGAAATACCATCACCATTCTGGCCCTGCATTTTCTCGC
>DATIZR010000106.1 GCA_035516965.1 Nitrospirota bacterium | reverse complement strand
GTTTCATGCTACAATTGAAACCAGCGATCCTGTCATCGAGCATTCCCGCTCTCCGGGGAGACCATGGCACCCATAAGCATCCAGGCCCTCACCGAATACCTCTCATCACTCTACCAGAGACCGGTGCGCGTCCGCTCCCTGACGGGCCACGGCGCCCAGGAAGAGGGTGACGACCTGAAGGGCTTCGGGTACGGGTCCCCGCTTTTCATCGAATATGAGGTCGACGGCAAAGGCAAGAAGGCCGTACTCGAGACCATGGCGCCCTCACCCTATGGTCATGACCACTTCTCGGACCGCGCCCAGTCCATCCTCTGGGAGCATACCGCCTTCAACGAGCTTCCGCGCCATGTGCGGTCCATCGACAGCGGCGCGTTCCTCGATTCCGGTGTGATGATCTCGACCGGCGGGGCGAAAGAGTTCTTCCTGCTCACGGAGTTCGTGGAGGGCGCCGGCTATTTCAAGGACCTGGAGCGGATCAGGGACGGCGGCGCGGCCGCGAAGCTGGACTTTCAGCGCACCGTTGCCCTGTCGGACTATGTGGCGGAGGTCCACGCCCGGAAAATTGCCGCACCCGGGTTGTACACCCGGCGCATCCGGGACCTGATCGGCCACGGTGAATGCCTCATGGGGGTCATCGATAATTATCCGAGGGCCTTCCCCTCCATCGACCCACGGCTCCTGCAGAGGATCGAGAGCACCTGCGTCGACTGGCGCTGGCGGATCAAGGACCGCGGGCATCGCCTCTGCCAGGTGCACGGCGACTTCCATCCCTGGAACGTCCTGTTCCGGAAAGGCGTCGACTTCACCGTGCTCGACCGCTCCCGTGGCGAATGGGGCGATCCCGCTGACGACATCGCGACGATGACCATCAATTACCTTTTCTTCTCACTCCAGCGTTCCGGGCGGCTCGAGGGTGACTTCGAGCGGATGTTCCACCTGTTCTGGGACACCTACCTGGCCCGGACGAAGGATGATGAAATGCTCGAGGTCATCGCCCCGTTCTATGCCTGGCGGGGACTGGTCATCGCGAGCCCCGTCTGGTATCCCCACCTCGCGGAACCCGTTCGCCGCTCCATCTTCGCCTTCATCGAAAATGTGCTCGGCAGCGCTCGGTTCGAGCCGCGAGACGTGCCGAGGTACCTGGCATGAGCAACAAAGAAGGATTTGCGGTCTGGATCACCGGGATCCCGGCTGCGGGCAAGAGCGCGGTGACCCGCGAGCTCGCGAACAGGCTCAGGGAGCGCGGGCTGCCGATCGTTGTGCTCGAATCGGACGAACTGAGGAAGATCCTCACGCCGGAACCGGTCTATACCGGGGATGAACGTGACCGGTTCTACGGTCAGTTGGCCCGGATCGGGGAACTCATCGTCAGGGGCGGGGCGAATGTCATATTCGATGCCACGGCCAACAAGCGTGCATACCGTGACCGGGCCCGGGAACGCATTCACCGCTTCGTCGAGGTGTATGTGGATTGCCCCCGGGAGGTATGCGTGCAGAGGGACCCCAAGGGTATTTATGCGCAGGCGGCACTGGGAACAGCCTCGTCCGTACCGGGACTGCAAACTCCCTACGAGGCGCCGGTGAAGCCGGACGTTATCGTGGACGGCCGGAATGACCCGGCGGAGAATGCATCCCTTATTTTAGCCCATCTCAAACAGCGTTTGTCAGTATAAACAGTTCTTTTCCCCCTATTTGCGAAACTCATTTGACTGACACGGACTCCTCCATTACAATCCCCGCCATGGGTAAAAAAGTGACCTATGAACGGTGGATCAACCTGTTTTTGCCCGACGGCTGGAACGAGCGGGAAGAAATGGGTTTTGTGCTCCTTGAAAAGGACGGCTGGCCAGGGATGATGCAGCTTTCATTCATCGAGCGGGAAGAGACCAGGAACTCGCCGGTTGACGCGGCAAGAAACTACCTTGAAGACGCCATGGAAGAGCGCGATGTGCCCTTCCCCCGGGAGGCCGTGAAGGTCGAAAAGCGGGGAGAAATGGGAATAGCGACCCTGGACTATACTTTCAAGGAGAAGGAAGAGGCGACTCACTGGCGGGTCTGGTTCCTCGTGGACAAGACGCGGGCGATCATGGCCGCCTATGTGTCCAATCCCGAGCAAGATAAACCTCATCTCGACGAGGCTACGCGCATCATATCCGACATCGAGTTCATCATGAACACCAACGATTAGCCCACTCACGCCGTAAAAAAGAACAGGCTGCCGATTACCACATCGGCGCCCTGTTCTTTTTCACTTGCTCCCGTCCCCCTAGACGTACTCCCGCAGCATTCTGCTCCGTGCTGGATGACGCAGTTTCTTAAGCGCCTTGATCTCGATCTGGCGGATCCGCTCCCGCGTCAGGTTGAAAAACTTGCCCACTTCCTCCAGCGTATGCTCCGTCCCGAGTCCTATGCCGAAGCGCATCCTGATGATCTTCTCCTCGCGTTCGGTCAGCGAGGAGAGCACTTCTTCAATGCGGTTCGACGCCTCGTTGTTTTCCAGCGTCTTGAAGGGAGAAATAGACTTCTCGTCGATGATCACGTCCTTCAGTTCTTTTTCCTCGGACAGGATCGGCGTCTCCAGGGACACGGGCTCCTGGATCGCCCGGAGGATCTCGTTCACGCGCGTCACCGACAGGCCCATGAGCTTGGAGACCTCTTCGGGGCTCGGCTCCCTCCCCTTTTCGCGCATGAACTTCGTGTAGATCCTGCTGATCCGGGTGCTCTCCTCGATCAGGTGAACGGGAAGCCGGATGGTGCGGGCCTGGTCAAGGATCGCGCGGGTGATGCGCTGCCTGATCCACCACGTCGAATAGGTGCTGAACTTGGTCCCCTTTCCTGACTCGTACCGGTCTGCCGCCTTCATCAGACCGATATTCCCCTCCTGGATGAGGTCCAGGAGCGTGAGCCCCCGGTTCACGTATTTCTTGGCGATTGACACCACGAGCCTCAGGTTGGCCTTGATCAGTTCGTCCTTGGCGACCTTGACCTTTGCGTCCTCCTGCTCGATGCGGAAGATCATCTCCCTGAGCGAAGGCTCGTCCATCCCCAGCTTGTCCATCTCCAGGGTGATCCCTTTGTCCACCTGCCTCCCGATTGCGATGATCCTTTTCAGCATCTTTTCGATCTCACGGAAGGAAATGCTCATCGAGAGGAGCGTTGCAACCGCGCGGTCCATATCGCGCCTCGCCACCTGGCGTTTCAGCCGGTTGTACAGACGCATGAAATCCGCCTCATAGGACTCCTTCCATTCACCGGGATAGCGCAGCACGTCAAGAGCCTTCACCTGGCCCTGCTTGATGTTGGCCCCCAGCGCCAGCACCCTCGGAATGGCCAGGGGAGACGTGAGTGCTATCCGTTTGAGCTCGACCTTGCCTTCCTCGAGGATCCGCACATATTCATGCTCCTCATCGATCTTGAGCATGGGGAACCGTCCGACGGACTTGAGATAGGTATCAACGAGATCGGCTCCGCCAACCTCCTCCACAGCCTCGGCCACTTCGACCGGCGTCGGCTCGGCTTCCTCTTCTTCATCGAGGTCTTCAGCCAGTTCACCCAGAACTTCGTCTGGCACTCCCTCAACAAAACCGCCCTCTTTTTCTTCTCCAAATGCCATTGCTCTCGCCTCTCCTGGCTTTCATCTTTCTCAATTCAATTATAGTATAGCAAATACAGAATGTGCGTCAAACAGTTATTTGAAAATGGCAATGATTTTATCGCTCTCTTATTTCGTCAAAAGGTATTCGCCCTGCTTCTATCGCAGTACGACACCGTAGTCGGAGCGAAGTTGAACACCCGGCAACCCGGTCTTCCCGATCGAGCCCGTTATCAGGATATCCGCCTAAATTGCTCCGCCTCCTTAATCAAGACATTTCCTATCTTGTATAGAGTATAGCAGAATCCGGAGCGCCAATGGGAAAAAGGTTTTACGGAAATAAGGCCACGTGGAAGGAAAACCCGCTCCTGATAAGAGTGGACCACCCCGGGCCCGGAAGACGACAACAGGGACCCGTGATCCTGCGCCATCTCATGGTTCTTAGCCGGGGTCACCGTTTTTTCGGCATCATGCCGATGCTCTTTTTATGAATGATCTTCTCGGAAAGTGGGAACTATCTTCTGTCAAGGAGAGACCGCGAAGGGTTTGAGCAATAGACGGCAGAGCGGTGTTTGCCATGTCCGGGCAGATCCGGGAACAGGGCTTGACAATCGTCGAAATAACCGGCACAGTCCGTGGCTCAGGGCTCCCGCATGGTGAGCGGCATACCTTCCATGAGCCGCTCAAGAATGAAATCCTTGATCGCATCACGGTCTTCCGGCTGTATCCGCGAAAAAATGACGCCCATGCCCGGCTGCTTTCCGCCGCTCACGCCTTCATGTCGGTAGATGACCTTGCCTTCGAAGGTGATGCTGCCCTCCTGTCCCCCCAAAAAAAGCGTGTACGGCAGCACCGTGCCGAAAAGGAGCGGCTTCTGTGTGTACACGTACATGCCGTTCTCGGAAATGGCCGTGACCTTTTCCCGTGACACCACGTGGCCGGGAATGCCCTCTTTCCCCACGATGACATCAAGAAAGGTGGTAAGCCGGACGTACTGTCGCGGCGTTGTCTCCGTGACCTTCTGAATGGCCTCATAGAGATGGTTGTGATGCGCCGGCTGCAGGAGATAAGCGGTAGCTCCGGCCTGCTGGCTGAGCTGCCGGTAGACCGGGTCCTTGACGGTCGTATACATGATGACCGGCACATTCGTCGTCCGCTGGTCCTTCCTGACATGCTTCACCAGGTCGATGCCGTTCATCTTCGGCAGATGGATCTCGCTCAGCACCACCCTTGGAACCGTCATTTGCAGGATCAACAGCGCGTCCTCGGCTGACTTGACGGGAAAGAAGTGATATTCCAGATGCTGGAGAATGGTGCTTGTGCGAAGCTGGCTGACGCAGTCAGCGTCAACCGAGAGGATGAGCGACTTTGTTCGTTCCTGGGTCTCCATGATGCCTCCTGGGTTCGGCTTGCTCCGGACTATTCCAGACGCCAGAGGTCCGGATTGAACGAACACAAAAAATCATTGTATCGATTGTAACGGAACAATGACAGGGAGTCAAGGCGCGCTTTGTGCCCGGTGACGAGGCACTCATCCTGACGGCTTCCTGGACCATCCCTTTCGGCACGGCTTCAGGACGACTTCGATGTCCTTGTCGTCGTAGCGCTCACGCCTCCAGCGGTATGGCAGGTCTCTGATCTCTCCCGGCCGGTCGATGGTGCAGAGCGCGCGAAAGGCCTCCGCAAGCACGACGCGTTGCTGGGCCGTATTGAATGGCTCTCCCAGGGGATGGCCGAAGGGCCAGTGAAGGTACACGGTCCTGGGGGGCTTGACCTTGGCGGAATACTCCCGCACGATCGAGATCCCGATCGTCGGGATCCCCGTGCGCTCGATCTCCCGCTGGATCAGCCCCACGGACTGATTGCAGATGCCTCAGCCGGGTGTGAGAAGCACGGCGTCGACGCCGTCCTGCTTCAAAAGCCGGGCAGTCTCGGGCGCGGTCTTGCTGGCAAGCGTCAGGATGTGCGCACCGGTTATGTGGCCCATGAAGCTGTAATTCCTCACGGCAAGGGCCCCGATGACGCCCCCTGCCGCGAGCTCACGCATGCGCTCGACGGGAAAGACAATGTTCCTGTCGCGGTCCGCATCAGCGTGGTCGTAATAATCGTGGGTGATCATAAGGCTGTCAGGAGGACGGTTCAGGTCAATGACGCGGTAGGAAGGGTCGCCATCCCTATCGTTCATGTTGAACGGCTGCTGGTCCCGGTGGTGAACGCCTGCGGTAGTGACCAGCGCCACGATGCACCGCGACAGCGGCTTCGTGAACGGCGTCCAGGGGATGTCTTCCGATTCCCAGGGAGTATAGGATGCAACGAAGCGCTTTGCCAACGACGGCACGCGGGTGATGACGCGGGCGATCAACTGGTTCTTTATCCTGCTCCAGTGCATTGTCACTCGACTCTCAGATAGACATGGTGATCAAACGGAAGGATCATGCTGCACAGCAGAAACGCGTACAATGCTCACTTCAGAGGCCCTCCGGCTCTCGATGGGCTTTCGGAAGAGCCCGTACTATGCCGAGCCGGCGGTTTCCCCGCTCCGCTCGACCGGGCCCTGCAATCCTGCCTGATGCCCCGCCAGTACCCTGTCCACGTACCCCTGGATCAGCTCCCGCCCCTGAACAGGCAGCGTTTTGAAGATAAGGCCCATCCCGGCGTGCGGCACCGAATACCGCACCATCGCGCTGGTGGTCACCACTCCGGTCAGGATCGGAAAGGACACGGTCACCTCGGAACCTTCCGGTATCGTATGCGCCGTCAGCACGAACATGCCGCTTTCGCTGATGTCCACGCTTTTCCCGTGGATACGGTCGCCGATCGTGACCATGCCGGCAAAAGAGACCCGGGGGTGCTGGCGCATCGTTTCGATGTTCCTGACATCGATCCCCAGCTCCTGCACGCGCGCTGCAAGAGCCGTCAGGTGGTCACGGAACCCCTGGCCAAGCGTCGTGAGCAGCTGCCGGATATCCGGGTTCGAGCAGCGAAGCGCCGCCACGACGTACAGCTCCACCATACTGGACTCGATCAGGTAGCATTGTATCAGGATCTCATTGACCTTGTCGCGCGGCAAGGTCATGACCACGGAAACGCAGTCCATCGCCTGCTTGAAGTCGCTGAACTCGAGGTCGACCTCGCCGAAGTCCGACGGCCGGGAGCGGACCATCCCTTTATGTACACCCGCCATTCGGGCAAGGCTGCGCTCTTCCTCCCCCAGGCCGCCAAACAGCTCGGAGAGGGCGCGGTCTCCGCTGAACTCCTTTTGAAGGCGCTCATACATCCCCGCTACCTTCGTTTCAAGCTGCTCAATCAGGTCCAACGCCTTGACAGCATCCATGGGAGACCCCTCCTTCGCCTGCCGTCCTCCCTGACGCAGGGATTCTCATTCAAAGTCTACCGAAACGGCGCCGAACTGTCAATGAAACTGATGGAGAATGGGGTTCCTCGGACAGTGCTCCAGCAGATCCGTGCCCCGTTGTCTTTTGTCAACCCCGCAGGTGCGGCCGGAGAGAAGAGCGTATAAAACGGCCACTGCATTCCCGAGCAATATCGGACCGCGGAAAGAGTGAGGTATGACCTCCGCTCTGCCAACCATTCGGGAGAGTTCGGTCTCTCCCGCGCCGACGTATCCAGGCATAAAAAAATCCGGACAGGATGGAACCCCGTCCGGATCCGGCATGGCCTAAGCGTATTGCCAGCCCTATGCTGCCTTGGTGTGGAAAGACCGGATCATCTCGGGCGTGATCTGACCGATCTCTACGATCCGTGCCTTATTGAGCAGGAAACTCGGGACCAGTCTGCGTGCTTCTCCTTCGGTCTTCACGTCAGCAATCACGTAGCCGGTATGGTCCCCAGCAATGCAGCCGAAGTAATACTTTTTGAGCACATCCGGCCCCATAGCCAGCTGTTCGTCGAGCGCCTTCAGGCACTCTTCCTTCGTATGGGGTGACTCAACCAGATATGGCATAAAACACCTCCTTCACCTATGGTGGTACAGTTGACGCTCCATCGAGGAATGCCGCCATCCTCGATTCAACGATAACACCGCATACGCAAACTGTCAATGAACTCTTGCTGCGCCCCTTCCCGCGGCGGCGAACGCGGCAGGACCAAAGGGGCGGGCTCCTGCTTGAGGTACGGATAACCGGTTGCATCCGGAGACAAAAAGCCCGTCAGGTCTTGTACTGACAGGCTTTTTCGCGTTCGTTCACTTTTATCGCGGTACTCTTTTTATTTGTTCATCCGCAGATGAAACGGTCCCTACACGTTCTCCTTCATCTCCCACACGCCGCAGGGGCAGATCCCCGCGCAGAAGCCGCAGCCGATGCACTTGGATTCGTCCACCGCGTACTCGAAGGACTTGTTCGGGAGCTTCTT
>DATIZR010000105.1 GCA_035516965.1 Nitrospirota bacterium | reverse complement strand
GGAACCACCAGGATGTCGGCGCCGAGGCGGTAGGTGCCGAGCTTGAGCGCATTATTGATACTGCGCAGGAAGAGGGTGGCGGTGAACAGCGTGCAGGAGACTACGGCCACAATAGCCAGCAAAAGCCATGTCCGCGTGATCTTTCTCTTCAGGTTTTTGTAGGCCACATAGGGGATATTCATACCGGGGGTCGTTTTCCTTGTCAGGGGGAGTTGCGTGAGACAAAAACGCCGGAGAGCTCATCACTCCCCGGCGTTCATTCAACGCTCGATATATTATACAGGAATTATTTCTGCCAGTCAACAGCCATACCGCAGAGGAGCGGAGATCCCTTGTCCATGCCAACGGTGATGCCGTTCGGCTTATGGCAGGACGCGCAGACGGAGACCCTCTTCTCGATCTTGTGGGTCTTCGCATCCATGATCACCAGGAGGCTGTCATCGCCGTAGGTCCTGGCCGTGATCAGCGCGGTCTTCCCGTCGGGGCTGAACTTCACGTCATGGAGATTGACATCATCGGGAAGCACGACGTGCTCGGAAACGGCATCCGTCTTGGTGTCGATGATCACGATCTGAGGCTTCTGGGTCCGGGCGGAGAGACCGGGGCCGAATTCGTTCGGGGCCGTCACCCAGAGATGCTTCTGGTCAGGCGCCATGCGGATCTGGTGGATGAAGGTCATTGCCGGGTCCTTGATCTCCTTGATCGTCTTCTTCGTCTTCCAGTCGAGCACATAGATCACGCCAAGGGGCATGTCGGAGACATAAGCCTTATCGAGGCCCTTGGTCCAGGCGATGCCGCATACGGCCTTGCCCACCGGCATCTTGTCCACAGTCTTCATGCCCTTGGGATCCCACACATAGACATTCCCGTCAGCCATGTCTTCGAAGTAGATGTTGCCGTCCGGACCGACGACCGCGTCACAGAACTTCTTGCCGACGTCCAGGGTCTCGATTTTCTTGCGGGTCTTCATATCGACAACGATGACCTTGCCGTTCAGCAGGCCGGCGTACAGTTTGCCGCCCACGATCGCGCTTCCATGAGAGCCGCCGCCCTTCTTGGTCTGCTCGAAGTCCATGCCCGCGATCTTGCCTTCCATTTCGGAGCCGGCTTCGGTCAGGACGATCCTGTCCTTTTCGATGTCAGTCGGCGGGTTCAGCGTAGCCAGATCAACGATGGCCAGATGGCCCCCGTGACCGGCGATATAGACCGTTCCCTTCAGACCCGTTGCAGCCTGGACGCCAAAGACAAGGCAGGCCACGCCGAGAACCACAAAAACCACTAATGCGCTCTTCTTGAAACTCATAGTTCTTCCTCCCCTTTTAAGTGCAACGTTTATTTATGAACAACTGTCGTTCGTGTTCACCAAATCCAGCTCTGAGTCCGGTCACTTAATTTCTGTCGGGGCACCTCCTTCTTTTCTTGATCTGCACGGCAACCAGCAATCGTTGCGACACGTTAAAACTGTTTTTTATGTGAGCCATATTAGTACAGTTAAAGAAGACGTGTCAACTTCAAATTTTAATTTTAATTCTTGCACTTGTGTAATTTTGCAGGTACAGACGCGGGTCGAGGGACCGTTCGGACGGCCCTCTCGTATTATACCAGGGTTCCGAATGCGGTGTCGCTGGGCGGTTGAAAATAGGGGAGAAAGAGGGGGGAAGGCAGGTACAAAAAAGCGGTCCCGGGGTGAATGACATGAGGGCCCCGGCCAACCGGCTACGGGCCCTCATCGAGTGCCTAGCTGACTTTCTTCACCTTGCCGGAACGGATGCAGCGCGTGCACACGTGCATGCGCACGTGGGAGCCATGCGGTCCTACCGCCCGAATGCTCTGGATGTTGGGCTTTGAAAGCTTCTTGGACTTGTTGTTGGCATGGCTCACTTTGTTGCCGCTCAGCCCGCCCTTGCCGCAGATGTCACAGGTACCAGCCATTTCGATATCCTCCGGATCATGTAATACACGCAAAAAGCAGGCGTACCTTACCATAAGCGCGGAGGGTTGGCAAGGGGAAAATCGTCGAACTGGATGAATTTTCTTGACTTCGCCGGGGGCCTGAGATAATGTAAGTGCGCACTTACAATTACGCGAAAGGGCCATGAAAAAGACCACAAACACCAGGCGGCATCTGCTGGAAGCCACCCTGAAACTGATCTCGGAAAAGGGCTACCTTGGCGCCACCACGAGGGAGATCTCGCAGGAGGCTGGCGTGACCGAATTAACCCTTTTCCGTCATTTCGGGTCGAAGGAAATGCTGTTCGAAGAGCTTTTGAAGACCTACACCTTCCTTCCCCAGCTGAAGGAACTGCTGCCTGAGCTCGGCAGCATGGACAGCGATGAAGCACTGGCCATGATCGCGACACGATTTCTTCTGTCCCTGAAAGAGCGAAAGGCCATGATAAAGATCATGTATTCCGAGGTCACGATCTACCCTGAGAAGATCAAGAACGTGTACAATAAATTCGTGGACGCAATGAGGGACACGCTGGCAGAGTACTTTTCCTCGCTGCAGGAGAAAGGAATACTTAAGAAGGAATTATCTCCGGAAACTGCAGCCAAGGTGTTCTTGTGGGTCCTGATCTCTTATTTCCGGTCCGAGGAAATCATGCGGTCTTCGGGTATGAAAAAAAAATCAATGGAGAAGCAGGTGCGGGAGATCATCGAGATCTTCAGCCATGGAGTGAACGAATAATATCGCCGCGAGGGAAACCATTATGATCTTGAACAATCCAAAGAAACTGATCATCATTTCTGTCGTTGCAATCCTGTTTTTGGCGGCATATCCGCTGCAACTCCCCGCCGCAGAGACTGCCGCACCGCCGGCCAGGCAACCCGAAACAACGGCAGCGATCGATCGAACGGGCGGGGGCATGATCGCGCAGGGTGAGATGCTGACGCTCGTCAAGTGCATCGATATCGCGCTCAAAAAAAACCCCAGCATCGTGGCTGCGGCGAACACGGTGGATGTCAATCAGAGCAGGGTAGGCGAAGCCCGAGCGAACTATTATCCGCAGGTGAGTGCTACGGGAGCATATAACAGGATCAACGCTGTGCCCGGAACGGCGGCTGCTCCTCTCGGTATCCGGAATAGATTTAACGAGTATACGGCCAGTGTTGACCTCAACCAGAATATCTACGATTTCGGAAAGACATCGTCATCAGTCGATGTTTCGAAGTTTAATTTCGAATCTTCACGCTCAGACCTTAACACCTCCCAGGATACAATAATCCTGAGCGTTAAACAGGCGTATTACGGGGTGCTTCAAGCCAGAAGGAACAGGGACGTGGCCGCGGATGTCATTAAACAATTTCAGCTCCATCTCGACCAGGCAAAAGGTTTTTACGAAGTCGGGACGAAAGCGAGAATCGACGTGATCAAGGCAGAGGTCGACCTGAGCAATGCCAAGCTCAGCCTCATTAATGCCGAGAATGCGCTCAAAATAGCCTGGGTGACACTGAACACTGCGATGGGGGTCCCTGACCCACCTGAGTTCACCATTGAGGACAACCTCTCATTCCAGCAATATGCGATAACCCAGGAAGAAGCAACAACGAGGGCCTTTGAAAACAGGCCCGACCTGCAGTCGGTTATTGCGAAAAGACAGGCGGCGGAGGCCAATATCAGTCTTGCAAGCTCGGGACATTATCCTGTTTTATCAGGAAATGCCAGCTACCTCGAGGGAGCACAGGACGTGCCACCCAGTGCACTCCAACATGGCGGACTCGATCGCGGCTGGCAGATTGGTGTGGCAGTAACCATACCCCTGTTCAGCGGGTTTTTGACCAGTCATCAGGTGGCAGAGGCCAAGTCCAATCTTTATGTCCTCAAGGCGAATGAAGAGTCGTTACGGCAGCAGATACTGCTTGATGTCCGCCAGGCATACTTGAACCTGCAGGCAGCGGAGGCCAGTATATCGACCGCCGAGCTCGCCGCCACACAGGCAAAAGAGAACCTTGATCTCGCAAACGGCAGATATACAGCCGGCGTGGGGAGTCCCATCGAGGTCTCCGATGCGTTCGCCACCTATGTCACCGCCCAGGCGAACTATACCAGCGCCCTGTCCAATTACAAGATAGCGCAGGCAAGCATCGAGAGGGCAATGGGCGCTCGATAACGAGGCTGAGCGCCGAAATACAGCTTCCCGCGGTCGTGAAAGGATTGATGATGATAAGACCAGTAAAATTTGCCCGGTCCCCGATGAACCTGGCATGCGTGCTGTGTGTTGTTCTTCTCGCCGCCTGCTCATCCGGGAACAGCAGGCAGATGCCGCGCACCGTACCGGTGGTCGCCGAGAATGCGGACCAGAAAGATGTTCCGCTGCAGATCAGGACCATCGGGAACGCCGAGGCCTATAGTTCCGTGCAGATCAAGGCCCTCGTGGGCGGCGAGGTGGAGGGCGTCTATTTCCAGGAAGGGCAGGACGTCAAAAAGGGCGACCTGCTCTTTAAAATAGACGCCCGTCCCTATATCGCGGCGCTGAAGCAGGCCGAGGGGTCTCTGGCGCGCGACGCGGCGCAGGCACGGAACGCCGAGGAACAGGCCAAACGGTATGCGATCCTGGTCGAGAAGGACTATGTGTCCCGCGACCAGTATGAACAGCTCCGTGCCAATGCCGACGCGCTGGCCGCGGCAGTCGAGGCTGACAAGGCGAATGTGGAGAATGCACGGCTGCAGCTGGAGTACTGTACGATCAAATCGCCCCTCAACGGACGGGCAGGCTCCGTGCTCGTCAATGCGGGCAACGTCATCAAGGCGAACGACATCCCGCTCACGATGATCAACCAGATCGCACCCATCTATGTGACGTTCTCCATTCCCGAACAGAACCTGGCCGATGTCAAGAAGCACTCCGCCCTTCGTGACCTGCACATCGAGGCGATCATCCCGGGGGATGAGAAGCGTCCCGCCCAGGGAGCATTGACCTTTATCGACAATGCCGTGAATACCGCGACCGGCACGATCAAGCTCAAGGGCACGTTCGAGAACCGTGACAGGCGGCTCTGGCCCGGCCAGTTCATGGATGTGGTGATGACGCTCACCACGGAGCCGAACCGGGTCTTGGTGCCTTCGCAGGCGGTGCAGGCCGGGCAGCAGGGACCCTACGTGTACGTCGTAAAGAACGATATGACCGCCGAACTCCGGGTCGTGAAGCCGGGGAGGGCGTATCAGAACTGGACCATCATCGAGCAGGGCGTTGCCGCAGGGGAAAAGGTCGTGACCGACGGACAGCTCCGGCTCACGCCGGGTTCCCGGGTCGAGCTCAAGAACGAAAAGGAGCACAGGGAGTTAGCCACGGAGGCGCAGAACACGCAGAAGACCAGGGAGCAAGGCACCAATACCCAGGCGCCAAAGGGCAAATAGAAGCACTACGCGATCGTGAGATTGAAATAGTAACCTAATCCTTCTCCGTGTCTCAGGGTCTCTGGGGCTGCTTCTGACCGCATATTACCTATGAACATTTCAGAACTCTTCATACGCCGTCCCATCATGACCACCCTGGTCATGCTCTCCATCCTGTTCGTGGGCATCGCGGGTTACCGCAGGCTGCCCGTAAGCGACCTGCCGAACGTCGATTTCCCCACCATCGTGGTGTCCGCCAACGTTCCCGGGGCGAGCCCCGACACGATGGCTTCGGCGGTCGCGACGCCGCTGGAAAAACAGTTCTCCACGATCGCCGGCATCGATTCGATGACGTCCATCAACGCCCAGGGCCTCACCCAGATTACGATCCAGTTCAACCTGAGCCGCAACATCGACGCCGCGGCGCAGGACGTGAATTCGGCGATCGCCGGCGCGCTCCGGCAGCTGCCGCAGAACATGCCGAGCCCGCCGTCCTACCGCAAGGTGAACCCGGCGGACCAGCCGGTCATCTATCTCGCGCTCAGTTCCCCCACGCTGCCGCTCTCGGATGTGGACAACTATGCCCAGACATTGATCGCCCAGCGCGTATCGATGATCAGCGGTGTGGCCCAGGTCCAGGTGTTCGGCTCCCAGAAATACGCGGTCCGCGTTCAGTTGAACCCGCGCGCGCTCGCAAGCCGGGGGATCGGGATCGATGAGGTGGCCAATGCCGTGGCCAACGCGAATGTGAACCTCCCCACGGGCACGCTGTACGGCGCGAACCAGGCCTTTACGGTGCAGGCGACGGGCCAGCTCAATAATGCGGCCGCCTACCGCCCCATCATAGTGGCATTCCGGGACGGCTCGCCGGTCCGGCTCCAGGACCTGGGAAATGTCATCGACAGCGTGGAGAACGACAAGATTGCAAGCTGGTACCGCGACAACCGGGCCATCATCCTTGCGATCCAGCGCCAGCCCGGCACGAACACCGTCGAGGTCGTGGACGCCATCAAAAAACTGATCCCCACCTTCAAGGAGCAGATGCCTGCGTCGGTAAACATGAACATCCTGTACGACCGCTCGGAATCCATCCGCGATTCGGTCTCCGACGTTCAGTTCACGCTCATGCTCACTGTCTGCCTCGTGGTGCTGGTCATCTTCCTGTTCCTCCGGAACCTGTCGGCTACGATCATCCCCAGCCTCGCGCTACCCATGTCCGTCGTGGGCACCTTTGCCGTGATGTACGTGCTCGATTTCAGCCTCGACAACATGTCCCTTATGGCGCTCACGCTCTCCGTGGGTTTTGTCGTCGACGACGCCATCGTCATGCTCGAGAACATTATCCGGCACATCGAGATGGGCGAACCGGCCATGGAGGCTGCGCTCAAAGGATCAAAAGAGATCGGGTTCACCATCCTGTCGATGACCGTCTCGCTGGTCGCCGTGTTCCTGCCGGTGTTCTTCATGGGCGGGATCATCGGCCGGCTCCTGCACGAGTTCGCGGTCACCATCGGCATGTCGATCCTGATCTCCGGGTTCGTCTCCCTGACGCTCACGCCGATGCTCGCGAGCCGCTTCGTCCGAAGCCACGAGAAGCATGAGCGGCACGGCAGGCTGTACCAGGCGTCGGAGCGGTTCTTCAACGGCATGCTGAACTTTTACGAGCGGTCGCTGGAGGTCGTTCTTCGTCATCGGGGCCTTACCATGATCGTCTCCGCCATCATTTTTATCGCAACATTTTTACTCTTCAGCGGCATGCCGAAAGGTTTTCTTCCGAGCGAGGATACCAGCGCGCTGTTCATCCCGACCGAAGCAGCGCAGGGCATCTCCTTCGATGCGATGAAGCAGCACCAGCTGGCACTTGCAGACATCGTGCTCAAAGATCCCGACGTGGATGGTTTCATGTCGAGCATCGGCGCAGGCGGGTCAAGTGTGGCGGGTAACCAGGGCCGTATCTTCATCCGCTTGAAGCCCCGGTCCCAGAGGCGCGGTCATCAGCACGTGGACCAGATCATCCAGAAGTTCAGGCCATTGTTCAGCCAGGTCCCCGGGATCCAGGCATTCCCCCAGAACCCGCCGCCGGTCCGGGTGGGGGGCACGCTGACCAAGAGCCTGTACCAGCTCACGCTCCAGGGCCCTGACACGAACGAGCTCTATGAATATGCACCCAGGCTCGAGGCAAAGATGCGTGAGATCCCGCAGCTTCAGGACGTCACCAGCGACCTGCAGATCAAGAACCCGCAGGTCAACGTCGAGATCGACCGGGACAAGGCTGCGGCCCTTGGCGTGACGGCCACCCAGGTGGAGACCGGGCTCTCGATGGCGTACAGCGCCCTGCAGATCTCCACCATCTACGCGCCGAACAACCAGTATCAGGTCATCACCGAGGTCCAGCCTGAGTACCAGCGCGACCCCTCGGCGCTCTCGATGCTCTACATCCGCTCCGCAAATACCCAGCTCGTGCCGCTCAGGACCGTCTCGAAGATGACCCAGAATCTGGGACCGCTGTCCGTGAACCATCTCGGCCAGCTGCCGGCGGTAACCCTGTCGTTCAACACCAAGCCCGATGTTTCGCTGGGCACCGCCATGGACGCCGTGAACAAGGCGGCGCGATCGACGCTGCCGGCCTCAATCACCACGAGCTTCCAGGGCACGGCCCAGGCCTTCCAGTCGTCCATGGAGGGCCTGGGACTGCTGCTGATCGCCGCCATCCTGGTGATCTACATCGTGCTCGGCATCCTTTACGAGAGCTTCATCCATCCGATCACGATCCTGTCGGCGCTGCCTTTTGCGGGCTTCGGTGCGTTCGTGACCCTGCTCCTCTTCGGATCTGACCTCAACGTCTACGCCTTCGTGGGCATCATCCTGCTCGTGGGCCTCGTGAAGAAGAACGGCATCATGATGATCGACTTCGCCCTGGAAACCCAACGGACGGAAGCTGCGTCGCCGCATGACGCGATCTTCAAGGCCTGCGTCATCCGTTTCCGGCCCATCATGATGACGTCCATGGCGGCCTTGCTCGGCACCCTGCCGATCGCCCTCGGCATCGGCGCCGGCGCGGAATCCCGGCGGCCCCTGGGCCTGGCCGTGGTCGGCGGTCTTCTCTTCTCCCAGACCCTGACGCTCTACGTCACGCCCGTCGTGTTCCTCTACATGGACCAATTCCAGCTGTGGCTCGGGAAGCAGCGTATATTCCAGACGAGAAAAAAGGCGGTATCCTATGAATGAGAAGAAGAGGGGCGGCGTGAGGGGCCTGTTCGCCGGGCGCAAGCTCTTCGTGGCGTCGGCGATCGCCGCTCTGGCCGTCATCTGCGTTGCTCTCTTCATCGGCCTTGGCGGGAAAGGGAACAAGGCCGAATACCGCACCGAATCCGTCACCAAGGGGGACATCCAGCAGACGATAACGGCCACAGGCACGGTAAACGCCGTGACCACCGTTCTGGTGGGAACCCAGGTCTCCGGCACGATCAAGACCCTTTTCGTTGATTTCAACTCGCGGGTGAAAAAGGGGCAGATCATCGCGCAGATCGATCCGTCCACCTTCGAGTCCCAGGTGCAGCAGGCGCAGGCGAACCTGCTCGCGGCACAGGCCAACCTGGACAAGTCCAATTCGGCGCTGGTCGACGCGACAAGGACGTACGAGCGTAACAAGGAGCTGTTCGCCAAGAACCTCATCCCCCGGAGCGACCTGGACACGGCGGAAACGAATTACGAATCCGCAAAGGCCCAGGTCGGCTCGGCAAAGGCCCAGATCGAGCAGACAAAGGCGTCGCTCGACTATGCCAAACAGAACCTCGCCTATACGAAGATCCTGTCGCCCGTGGACGGCATCGTGATCTCGCGGAACGTTGATGTGGGCCAGACCGTCGCAGCCAGTTTCCAGACCCCGACGCTCTTTACGATCGCCGAAGACCTGACCAAGATGCAGATTGACACCAACGTGGCGGAATCCGACATCGGCGTCGTAAAGGTCGGCCAGGAGGTGGAGTTCACCGTGGACGCCTATCCGGACACGACGTTCAAGGGGAACGTTTGGCAGATCCGGAAGGCGCCGATCACGGTGCAGAACGTGGTCACCTATGACGTCGTGATCCAGGTGGGCAACAAGGACCTCCGGCTGATGCCGGGCATGACGGCGAACGTGTCGATCATCATTACCACCCGCCAGGACGTGCTCCGCATAACGAACGCGGCTTTGCGGTTCCGCATGGGAGAGCGTCCGTCGGGAGCAGGCGGAGCCGGTTCGGGAGAAAAAAAAGGCCCCGCCGTCTGGGTCCTCGAGAACGGCAAGCCGAGGCGCGTTCAGATCACCCCGGGCATCAGTGACGGCAGCTTTACCGAGATCCTTGCCGGCGATGTGAAGGAAGGCCAGCAGCTCATCGTGGAGTCGCTGAAGAAGGGCAAGACCGCAAGCGGACCTGCGGGTCCGAGGATGTTCTGATATGCCGCTTATCGAAGCACGGAAGATCAGCAAAATCTATCATCTCGGCGATAACGAACTGCGGGCGCTGGATGGGATATCGACGACCATCGAAAAGGGCGAGTTCGTGGCCATCATGGGCCAGTCGGGCTCGGGCAAGTCCACGTTCATGAACGTGCTGGGCTGTCTGGACACGCCGACGGAAGGACATTACCTTCTCGACGGCGTCGACACGGGCGGACTGTCCCGGGACGAGCTCGCCGAGATCCGGAACAAGAAGCTCGGCTTCGTGTTCCAGGGCTTCAACCTGCTGTCGCGGACATCGGCCCTGGAAAACGCGGAGCTTCCCCTGTTGTACAACGGCTTGCCGGCGAAGGACCGGCATGAGAAGGCGCGTTCCGCCCTGAGAAGCGTCGGACTCGAAGGCAGGGAAGGCCATCATCCGAACCAGCTCTCCGGCGGCCAGCAGCAGCGCGTGGCGATCGCCCGGGCGCTGGTGAACGAAGCACCGGTCATCCTGGCCGACGAACCCACGGGAAATCTCGATACCAGGACGAGCGTCGAGATCATGGAGCTTTTTGTGAGATTGAACCAGGAGGCCCATATCACGGTCATCCTCGTCACGCACGAACCCGATATAGCCGCCTACAGCAAGCGGATCATCCGGTTCCTGGACGGCCATATCGTGAGCGATGAACCGGTCAAGAAACAATAAGACATTTAACCACGGATGAACACACCCTGCACTCGCGCTCACACTCGTCAACGCTGGATGCGGGGGATAAACACGGAAGTTTGGAGCGAGACTGACCAGTATTTAGGAATCTGTCCTATTGTTCTATATTTTGCAATCGGCATACCGCATTCCGAAATGACTTTACGATGATCAACATTCCCTCGACCTTCAAGATCTCAATCCGCGCGCTCCGCGTGAACAAGATGCGCTCGGCGCTCACCATGCTCGGCATCATCATCGGCGTCGGCGCCGTGATCGCCATGGTCGCCGTCGGCACCGGG
>DATIZR010000104.1 GCA_035516965.1 Nitrospirota bacterium | reverse complement strand
GATCACGCGGACATGGCTTTTGCTGGCTATTGTGGCCGTAGTCTCCTGCACGCTGTTCACCGCCACCCTCTTCCTGCGCAGTATCAATAATGCGCTCAAGCTCGGCACCTACCGCCTCGGCGCCGACATCCTGGTGGTTCCCGAAAACGCCGAAAAGAACGCGAAGGCCGCCCTCCTTTCCGGGGAGCCGACCAGTTTTCTTATGGACAAGACTGTGCTCGACAGGGTCAGAAAGATCGAGGGCGTCAAGAGCGCAACGCCCCAGCTTTTCATCAAGCCCACCAGTTTCACCTGCTGCTTCAATGTGGACGTTTTCCTGATCGCTTTTGATCCCGAGACGGATTTCACGGTGAAGCCGTGGCTGGAAAAGCACCTGAACCGGCCGCTGGCGGCCAACGAGATCATCACGGGGAGGGAGATCCCGGTCATCGTCGGCGACAACATACCCTTCTTCGGCACCACCTTCCATGTTGCAGGCACGATGGAGCCGACGGGCATGGACTTCTTTGACCGCTCGGCGTTCATGAGTCTCGAGTCCGCGTATCAGATGGCCCAGAATTCAAAAACCAAGGCGATACAGCCGCTCGAGATCGGGAGGGACAAAATATCGACGGTCCTGGTCCAGGTCGGCGAGGACTTCACCCCGGACCGGGTAGCCATCAGGATCGAGCATGACATCCCCGGCGTCAAGGCGCTCGTGTCCGATACGGTCATCAGCACGGTGCGGAAGCAGCTCTCCGGCCTCATTCACGCCATCGTCGCCATCAGCAGCATTCTCTGGGTCATCGTGCTCCTGATCATGGCCTTCGCGTTCTACATGATCGTGAACGAACGGCGGCGGGAGATCGGCCTCCTCCGGGCGATCGGAGCGAACCGGCTTCACATCGCTTCGATCATCCTGAGCGAGGCGGCCCTGCTCTCAGCCACGGGCGGAGCGGCTGGCGTTGCACTCGGATTCGGGCTGCTGTTCAGCTTCAAGAACCTGATGCTGCACAATTTGAAACTTCCCTACCTGTTCCCGTCTCCTGTCGAACTGATAAGCCTGATCGCGGCGGCCGTCTCATTTTCGCTCGTCACCGGGCTGCTTTCGGCGCTGCTGCCGTCGTTGTCGGTGATCCGGACGGAACCCTATGAGGCCATAAGGAGCGCGGAATGAGATATATCGTGATACTGCTCCTTGCGGCGATGACGATGCTTTCCTGCTCGGAAGAAAAAAAACAGAGCGCTCCGGTCGTCGAACAGAAGAGCGATATCGAATTGCTGCGGGAAAAGATCCAGAGCAACCCCAACGACGCCGATGCGCAGTTCCATCTGGCGGAGTTCTATGAACGCGCGAACCTGTATCAGGAGCAGATCGAGACGCTCAAAAAAGTGGTCGCCATCCGGCCCGACATGGGGTATGCCCATTTCAAGCTGGGCACTGCCTACAACAGGCTCGGCATGTATCAGGAGGCGGTCGCGAGTTTCACCAAGGCCGCCAAATACGAGCATAAACAGCCGATGATCTATAATAACATGGCCTTCTCCTACGGCAAGCTGGGCAAGATAGACGAGGAGATAGCGGCTCTCCAGAAGGCGATCTCCATGCGCCCGGACTATGGTATCGCCCACTTCAATCTCGGCATGGCTTATCTCAAGGCGGGGAAACGGGACGCTGCCATGAAAGAACACTCCCGGCTGAAGAACATTGACGAACCCCTTGCAGCCACGTTAAAAAAACAGATCGACGCGGGGAGGAAATGACATGAAGCGGGCATCGTTTGTTCTCGTGTTTGCGGCAATACTGGCTCTTTCGTTCGCGCTTCCGACTGTTGCGGAGACCATTACCTGCACGGAGTGCGGCATGATGCTCGAGGTGGGGTCGAAATTCACCGCAAAGATCGTCGAGGAAGGCAAGGACCTCTATTTCTGCGACATTGGCGACCTTTTCGCGTACCTGAACAGAAAAAAACCGCAAAATGTCAGGATCCAGGTCAAGGATTTCCCGAGCGGCGCCTGGATTGACGCGCGGAGCGCCTCCTATGTGTGGTCTGCAAAAAAATTCAGTTCACCCATGGGCTGGGGCATTGCTGCGTTTCAGGACAGGAAGGACGCAGCGGCATACGGCAGCGCCCTGGATTTTGATGCGGC
This sequence comes from Nitrospirota bacterium, assembly GCA_035516965.1. Taxonomy (NCBI): domain Bacteria; kingdom Pseudomonadati; phylum Nitrospirota; species Nitrospirota bacterium. The sequence continues at coordinate 31,711 of DATIZR010000104.1, read as the reverse complement.
AATGAAGGCTGTGCAATGAAGAAGCTGATCGGCCTGACGGCGATAATCAGCGGCATCCTGCTGATGATCGTGCCCCGGTATGTTCTCCCGGCCTGCGAATACGAAGGCTTTGCAAGGATGCACTGTTCGGACACGGCGCACGCCGAGCAGATCGTGGGCGTCCTGCTCCTGCTGGCCGGAATCCTGACCCTGCTCGTGAAATCGGCGAGGATGGCCTTTGCCGGCGGAGGCATCGCACTAATTCTGTCGGTCGCATCCTACTTTCTCCCAGATAAGATCGGATTCTGCCACAGCAGCCAGATGCCCTGCAATTACGGCATGGTCCCGGCGATCAGGTTCATTGCCATCATCGCCGGACTGATCATGGCCGTCGCACTCATTGTTTCGGCCAGAAGGCTTCAGAAGAAAGGAACCGCATGATCGAACTGAAGGGACTGTCAAAGACCTATAGGGTATCGGGCAAGACCATCCCGGCGCTGCTGCCCGTGGACCTCGTTATTCAGGCGGGCGAATTCGTGACCATTGTCGGGCATTCGGGAAGCGGGAAAAGCACGCTGCTGAGCCTCATTGGCGGCATCGCGCTGCCTGATGCGGGCTCCGTGTTCATCAATGGCGCGAACATCCGGTCCTACAACGACACGAAGCTCTCGAAATTAAGGAATGAGAAGTTCGGGTTTGTGTATCAGTTCTCCAGCCTCATCCCGACCCTCACTGCCACGGAAAACGTCCTGCTCCCCACCGTCTTCGGCGGAAATAAGACCCCGGCTGACGCCGTGAAGCTTCTGCAAATGGTCGGCCTGGGAGACAAGACCGACCGCTATCCTTCGGAGCTTTCGGGCGGCGAGCAGCAGCGGGTCGCGATCGCGCGCGCCTTCATTCATGATCCCGAGATCGTCCTGGCCGACGAACCAACAGGCGACCTCGACGAGGAGACCGAGGCAGAGATCATGTCGTTCTTCGAACGGGTCAACCGGGAGCACAAAATGACGATGATCATGGTCACCCACAGCTCGGAACTCGCGGTACGCGCCGGGACAAGGCTCAAAATGAAACACGGAACGCTTGAGCGAATCCCCTAGGTACTCAGCATCCCGTCCACCAAACAAAAACGGCGGCCTCTGAAGAGAGCCGCCGTTTTTTATTTGTGCCGAGAAGTCCTTTATTTCTTGTTCTGCGGTTTATCCCCGTACAGCCGGTCATATTCCGCAGGATGGTGGTGCTTCAGCTGGTCGATGCTCATCTTTCCCGTGAGCCACATCCAGTTCATCGGGAAGACTTCGGACCGCAGGTGTTCATTATAGAAATGGAAGATCAGGATGAACACAATGGCGAGCAGCGCCTCATCGCTGTGCATTGCGAAGATAACATCCCAGATCCACTGGATCGTCCAGACGGGGAAGATCGACGACACGGTCACCGGGAATGCGAGGAAGAACCCTGACGCGCCGATAATGAACATGCCCCAGTAGACCGCCCAGTAATCGAACTTCTGCATGTAGTTGAACTTCCCGAAATAGGGTTTTTCCTTCCTGAGGCCGAAGAAGTACAGAAAATTGTTGAACAGGTCGACGACATCCTTCGGCATGGGGATCAGGGACCACCGGAAATCTCCCTTGCGCGCCTTGTTGATCAGGTAGAACTGGTGATACGCGAAATCGAGCAGCATGGTGATGCCCGCGACGCGGTGGATGATGCCGGCCATTTTGGCCCCGCCCCAGAAGCTGATCCAGGCGCTGGCCGGGTCCTGATAGGCATACTTGAGGCCCCAGCCCGTGAAGGACAGGAGCAGGAACGTCGTGAACATGATAACATGCTGGATCCTGGCGGAGAGGTCAAACCTCTCGATCTCTGCCGGTACGGTCTTATTCATGTTTGTCTCCTTTCTTGAACAGGCGATCGCGGACGTCCGCAAAGATATCGAGGAGCACATGAACGCAGATGAAGACGAACACGCTCATCGTGAGGACGACGAGGGCGAGTTCCACGAAGTGCGCGACCGGATTAAGCGGTTTGTGCGTGATCGCGGCAACGAATTTTCTCGTGGCACCAGCGTGGCATTTCGAGCAGGTCTTGACCTTATTCTCGCCGACAACGGGCGATGAGGGGTCCTTATCGCTCTTGATGTCATGGGCACCGTGACAATTCGGGCACGCCGGAGCGTTCATATGACCGACCTTCAGCTTCCTGCCATGAAAGCTCTCCAGATAGCGATCCATGACCAGGGGCGAGAACCCGTACTTCTCGGACATGAACTTTTCTTCATGGCACTGGCCGCAGGTCTGAACCACGTTGAAATGGTTTACCGCAGATTCCTTGCTGGACTTTGGCTGGATATAATGCGGAGAACCATGACAGCTCGTGCAGACCGGACCGTCGGAGGACTTCTTGACGATGACGTTCTTCCCGTGAACGCTCGATTTGTAGGCCTGATAGATTTCTCCGTGGCACTGCGCGCAGGCCGCCTGGGCAATGGGATCGATCTTGCTCTTGGCGGCAATCAGGGCACCGAGTTCCTGCGTGGCCTTGTCGGCATGTCCCGTAAGCCCCTTGTGCTGGTCCCCTTTCAACTGCATGTGGCACATGACGCAATCAAAGGAGCCATGTACCGACTTCGCATACTTCTCCTGGTTGACATTCACGGACCCTTCCATGGACCCGTGGCAGCCAAGACAGGTCGCGGCATCCGTCGCCGCGTGCGCGGCGGGGACCAGAACAGCGGTGAACAAAAGCAGCAGAGTTGCGTTCAACCAATTCCTCATACATTCTCCTTTCGGATCGTTAATTAATAAAACAAGTTCGGTCACTGCTGATCGGATGAATGATCCGGCATGAATTCAGTACTGCCGCCAGCGGCCTTCTCCTTTCGTTAAAATTGGGGGTTTTTTGCTGCAGAGCGACGCATCGAACGGCCATCATACGAATTGGTAAGATCGGCAATAAAATCTTGCACATAACATGCCAGTAATAAGTGGATGAAATACAAGGCATTGGCGTACGTGAATTTTTGCAAAAGTGCAAAAAATACTGATTAAGTTTCATAGTTGCAAACTTACTCCCCATTGTAGTGAACAGCAACCAGGTAGAGTCCGTGGGGCGGCGCCGTTCGCCCCGCCCTGGTGCGGTCCTGAGCAGCAAGGATCGCAGCCACATCCTCAGGGGCGAACCTGCCCAGCCCGACCTCGACAAGCGTCCCGGCGATGTTCCGGACCATGTACTGGAGGAATGCATCGGCTTCCATCACGAGTTCCACGAATTCGCCCCGTTTTCCGATCTCCACTCTTCTGAGCGTCCGTATCGGCGACCGCGCGCCACATCTCGAGCCGCGAAATGACGAAAAATCATGTTTCCCGATCAGGCTCGTTGCCGCCTGCCTCATCGGCCTCAGTTTCAACCGGACATTAACATGCCAGGCATAATTGCGGTACAGGGCGCTCGGCGCGCGCCGGTTCAGGATCCGGTAGGTATAGGTCTTTCCCTGTGCGCTGTAGCGTGCGTGGAATTCTTCGGGCACTTCCTCCGAATGCACGACCCGTATGTCGGGGGGCAGCACATGGTTGAGCGCGGGCATCCAGGCGGCAGGCGGCATTGCGCCGGGGGCGTGAAAATTGACGACCAGGCCCAGAGCGTGAACGCCCGCATCCGTCCGCCCCGAGGCATATGTGGTCGCGTCTTTGCCCGATACCCCCTTGATCGCCGATTCCAGGCTTTCCTGGACGGTCGGTCTGCCGGTCCCGGCCTGTGCCTGCCAGCCGTGGTAGTTCGTCCCGTCGTATTCCAGGACCAGCTTGATGTTTCTCGACATACCCATATCAGACGACGGAGCCTCAGTCTGTTTTCTGACGTCTCTGCCCTATTCCCCCAGGTAGGCCTTCTTGATCCCCGGATCCTGTATGAGCTCAGAAGCATCGCCATGCAGAACGATCCTGCCGGTTTCCATCACGTAGGCACGGTTCGCGAGGCGGAGCGCAGACTTGGCATTCTGCTCCACGAGCAGGATCGTCATGCCCTGTTCATTGATTTCCTTGATGATCCTGAATATCCTGCTCACGATGATCGGTGCAAGCCCCAGGGAAGGTTCATCCAGGAGGAGCAGCTTCGGCCGCGACATGAGCGCCCTGCCGATGGACAGCATCTGCTGTTCTCCGCCGGACAGCGTACCGCCCGGCTGTCTTCTGCGCTCCGCCAGGGCCGGGAAGAGGTCGAAGATGCGTGCAATATCCCCGTTGAACTCCTCTTTCGTGCTGCGGAACGCGCCGAGCTCAAGGTTTTCCCACACCGTCATGCGGGGGAATATCCTTCGTCCCTCGGGGACCTGCGAAATGCCCCTCTGCACGATCTCGTGAGACGGCAGGCCGGAAATGGGCTGATCTTGGAGCAGGACCGTTCCGCCCCGGAGAGGGGTGACGCCGGAGACGGACATCAGCGTCGTTGACTTCCCGGCGCCGTTTGCCCCGATCAGGGCGACGATCTCTCCCCGGTTGACGCGAAGGCTGATCCCCTTGAGCGCGTCGATCATGCCGTAGGACACGGTCACGTCCCGGAGCTCAAGCATGAGCTTCCCTGCCAAGATAGGCCTCGATGACCTGGGGATCGTCCTGGATATCCCTGGGAGCTCCCTCGGCGATCTTCACCCCGTGATCCAGCACGAGCACCCTGTCGGATATTCCCATGACGACCTTCATGTCATGTTCGATCAACAGGATCGCAACGCCGTTGTCGCGGATCCTGCGGATCAGGTTCATCAGGTCACGGGTTTCCTGGGGGTTCATGCCGGCGGCAGGTTCGTCGAGCAGCAGCAGGTGGGGTTCGGTACCCAGGGCGCGGGCGATCTCGAGACGCCGCTGGTCTCCATAGGAGAGGTTCGAGGCCAGGATGGCCTGCCTGGTTTCGAGACCCGCGAACTTCAGGATGTCCGCTGCGCGGTATACCATGTCCCGCTCCTCTTTGACCACCCGCTTCGGCCGGAACATGGCGCCGAACACTCCGGCTTTGGTCCGGCAGTGGCCCGCTACCATGACGTTTTCCAGGCAGGTCATGCCGCTAAACAGCCGGATGTTCTGGAAGGTGCGTGCGATTCCGAGTGCAGTGATATCGTGGGGAGCCATGCCGGTGATGTCTCGGTCATGAAATATCGCCTTCCCCCGCGTCGGTTGATAGATCCCGGTGATGCAGTTGAAGAAGGTGGTCTTGCCTGCCCCGTTCGGACCGATGATGCTGACGATCCTCTCCCGCTCCAGCCTCATGTCGACGCCGTCAAGCGCCTTGAGTCCGCCGAAGTTCTTTGTCAGTGTTTTTGTTTCGAGCAGCAGCATTGCAATACCATCCTCGATCCCGGACTTTCTTGAATGCTACCGTGACCCCGTTTTGACCGTTCCCAACAGCCCCTGGGGCCGGAAGATCATCATCAACACGAGGGCGATGCCAAAGGCCAGCATCCGGTAGTCCTGAAAGTCACGGAATACCTCGGGAAGCGTTATCAGGAGCAGCGCGCCCAGGATGATGCCGGGGATGCTCCCCATGCCTCCGAGGACGACCATGCAGAGGATGATGACCGATTCAAAGAAGGTGAAGCTCTCCGGAGACACGAAGGCCATCTTTGCGGCGAAGAAGACGCCTGCCAGGCCCGCCCAGGCGGAGCCCAGAACGAAAGCCAGCATCTTGAGCCTGAACGTATTGACTCCCATGGCCTCTGCGGCCACCTCGTCCTCGCGGATAGCTACCCACGATCTGCCGATGCGTGATGCAATCAGCCGCTGCATCAGAAAAATCGTGACGATCACGATGGCCAGGATAAGATAGTAGAAATCTATGGTCCGGTGAAGAGTGTACCCGGCAATGACCGGCCTCCCGATCCTCGAGATGCCGTTCGGGCCGCCCGTCATCCGGTCCCAGTTGTTCAGGATGATGCGCGTGATCTCGCCGAGCCCGAGTGTCACGATCGCGAAATAATCGCCCCGCAGCCTGAGCGTGGGCAGACCGACAAGGGCCGCGCAGCCCGCGGCGGCGAGCGCCCCCACAACGAGTCCCGGCCAGAACGGCAGTCCCGCGGTCGTGGAAAGGATTGAGTACGTATAGGCTCCGATCGCGTAGAAGGCGACGTAGCCCAGATTCAGGAGGCCTGCCTGCCCGACTATGAGATTCAAACCCAGGGCAAGGACGACGTACATACAGGTGAGCGTCAAAACATCACGAAAATAGTCGTTCAAGAACAAAGGAAGGACAATGAGCAGGACGACAAGCATGACAAGGGAGGTTCGGGACCCGAGCGCTGCCCGGATCGGCGCGGACCGGGCAACAGCATGGGATGCCCTTTCCCGCAACGAAACGAGCAAGCGCTGAACGGTTCCGTGGCCGGCCATGTTCCCGACTGCGATGAGAAGCGCGGCGGCAGCCGCCAGAGAAAGAGCCGCTCTGATACCGGTGAAAGGCAGGACGAGAATGCCTGTCCAGACCGGGATCAGCACAAGACCGCCTCGATAGGAACTCACCGATGATGGATACAATCGCATATCGGGTTGAGATTATCGCATAGAAAGACCTGCATATCAAGCGGTTATTCGGGGCCAGGGACAGGATCAGGGTATCGCCACGCTGAGCCGGTCCCACTGGGCTGCGACGACCATCCACTCTCCCGACTCTTTCGAGAAGGTGACCGAGAAACGGTATGCACCCAGCGCTTCGGGAAGGATCGTCCCGGAATCGCCGGACCTGCCTGACAGGATCGCTTCAAAGCGGGCTGTGGCCGATGCCTCACGGACGGTGATCTCAAGATTGCTCAGGATGACCGAGATCGACTTGTGCTGATAAAAATAGAAAAGAAGCAGTCCCTTGATTCCCTCGCGATCATTCCCCTGAGGATCGCGGTAATTTTTCGAGATATGGGAGAGGATCGCCCTGATATCCTTGATTTCTGTCCCCTTCTGGATCGCCTGAACGGCATGCTTGACTCTTTCCTCCTCGGTCTCCTTATGACAGGCATGCTGGAAAGAGACGGAAAACGCCATGCCGAGAATGGCCAAGAACACAGGAAGCGCTCTTATTTTGTTCTCCATGATGAGAACTTATACCACAGAACGGACATTCTTGCATGACCTCTCGTGAAACGGGAAAAAGCTCGTTGATCAGGAAGGCGTATGATACAGATCATAACAACAAGGCGGCGCAATAGGCTTTAATATTGCAATCTCACAACAGCACTTCTATTTCACCAGGATAATTGATGCTGCAGGATCAGCCCTTCGGAGCGGACGGAAGGGGGTGAATCGCGGCACTGCGGTCACGCATTCCACTGAACGTTGAAAATGAGACAACCAGATTCCTTATTGCAGGGAGGTTTCGATGAAGAAAACAATTGGCGTTCTCGTTCCCTTTATCGTCGTGTTCGCTCTTGTCATCTGGATCAAGGACGTGGGTGCGCAGTACGGGGGAAACGCGAAAAAAACGCCAGAAAAAAACGTAGCCGTAGACACTTGCTACGGATGTCATGACAAGATCAAGCAACTCCATACCCTGGGAAAACACGCGAAGATAAACTGCGCCAGCTGTCATTCCGGTCTGGCCAAACACCTGGAGAACCCGGGTCCTGACACGCGTCCCGTCACGGACGTGTCCTGGGAGGCATGCGGAAGTTGTCACAAGGAGCAGTATGACAGCTTCATGCAGGAGGCCTATCACCGCCCCGCGCGGGACGAGAAGTCGCAGCTCACGAATCGCGCACCCAACCCCTTCTGGGATAAGCTTATGATGGGCCACGGATTTACGAAGGAGCATAATCTCACAAGAAGCCACGTCAACATGCTGCCTGACCACCTCGTGGTTGACCGGGCCTACGGCGGCAGGTTCCAGCCGAAAAACGGATGGACCTATGTGCTCGAAAAGGGAAAGGCATGGGATATTCTGATGGACCGGGAGCCCGGGACAAGCGACCAGAAGACCTTCATGCCCCAGAGCGCGACAGCGGCAAACCCGGTCTGCCTCCAGTGCAAGTCCCAGGACCTGATTCTCAAATGGTCCTACCTGGGAGAGCCCGTCCCAGGGGCGCAATGGTCGCGCACCTCTAGGCCCGTTGAGCTCGTCCGGGACCTCCAATACGGACTGAACTGCTTTTACTGCCACGACCCTCACGCCGCGAAGCCCCGCATCGTCCGGGACGCCCTGATCCAGGCACTGACAAGGCCCGAGGCGGACACGGTCTGGCATCAGGACCCCAATCACACGAACTTCAAGGTCATCGAAATGGGCACGCGCGGCTTCACGAGAAAGATAGCGATCCTTGAGAAATACGACACCCGGCTCCAGTGCGGCCAGTGCCATGTCGAGTACAATTGCAACCCGGGGTACGACCCGAAGAATCCCGATACTTCCAAGTACAGCGTGACCATGGCGGACCCGCGGACCAACCATTTCCCCTTTAAGAACGTGCTGGGGCTCTATGACCACTATGTGAAGCAGGTGGGCTTCCTCGACTTCAAGCACGGGCTCACCGGTGGGCTCCTGTGGAAAGCCCAGCATCCCGAGGCTGAAACATACTACAATTCTAAGCACGCCAAAGCGGGCGTCGGCTGCGCCGCCTGCCACACACCCAGGGTCACGGACAAGAAAACCGGCAAGACCTTCACCTCCCATTTTGCCGTGACGCCGCGGGTCCAGCTGAAGGAGACCTGTCTGGCAGCGAAGTGCCACCCTTCGTGGACCGAAGAGCAGGCAAAGTACACCATCGACTCGATCAAGGCCTACGGAAAGGGAAAGATGAGAAAAGCCGAATTCTGGCTTTCGGCGCTCATCGACAAGATCGTTGAGGCCAGGAAGGCCGGTGTGGATCCCGAAGTCATCAAGCAGGCGCAGGACCAGCACCTCCGGGCCCATATCCTGTGGGAATACTGGACTGCGGAGAACTCAGACGGCTTCCACAACCCCGAACTGGCGCGAGAATCCTTGACGCGGTCCGTTGATGAATCTCAGAAAGGGATCAAGATCCTCGCTGATGCCATGGCGCCGAAGGCGGCTCCCGCGGCTGCAGGAGGCCATTAGCCAGGAATGCCGTACTCCATGTGGCGGGGCCCAGGCCCCGCCACATCATTTTTCCCCGTAAAAAAACTTCTTGCTTCCCTCAGGGACATGATATAGTATTTATCGGCCTATCCAATTATTGATGAATGAGGGAGGAATGTTCATGCCCGAAGTGGTGAAGGTATCGACGGTGGAAACGCGCCAGAAGCTCATGGCGGCGATCGAGGAATATTTCAAGAGGGGGCGCTATGCGGAAATAACCCAAACCATCGGGATACATTCCCTGCTCATCGAGTCGGAGCACACGATCGAGGACCAGGCGAAGCTGTACCGTTCGGTACTGAACATGATCAAGGCGAAGCTCTCCGAGCAGCTCGGCAGGAAGTACGAGGGATGGTACGCGGATTTTCCCCAGATCATGGACAAGATCGTCGCCAGCGGCCAGATCGTCACGGACAAGGCCTCCGCAGAAATGCTTGCTTCCCAGCGGGCATCTTACGGTCACTTCCTGTCGGTCGACGAATTCTATAGGTGGGCTCTTGATGACCGGAGACTGACACTCGAACAGATCGTGATGTATGTGAACAAGACCGTTGATATGTACGGCCGCTAGGAATCCTATGAAATGAACGGGCATGTCCGAAGGCTGGGCATGTCCGCTTTTTTGTTTTACAGGTCGATCGCGCCCAATACCTCATCGACCGAGATGCCCCGCATGCATTGGACTTCCCTGTCGCAGGTCCTCCGGAAACAGGGAGAACAGTCTATGCCGGTTCGAACCACACGGTGAGAGGGTCCATAGGGGCCGGTCCTCCAGGGCGCCGTGGGGCCGAACAGCGCGAGCACCCGGGAGCCGGCGGCTGCCGCCAGGTGCATGGGCCCCGTGTCCGTCGTAATGAACAGGTCGGACAAAGAAGCGAGCGCCGCCAGCTCCTTCAGGCTCGTCTGGCCGGACCAGTCCACAGCCTTGCGGCTCATCATTCCCAGGATTCTCCGCGTCACTTCCCGGTCGTCAGCGCTTCCCGTAAATATGATCGCTGCATCTTTTTCAGCCGCCAGCCAGTCAGCGAGCTCGGCGAAATTTTGTTCCGGCCAGAGCTTGGTCTTCCAGCGGGCTACGGGGTTGATGATGATAAGAGCCTGCCCTTCCCTCCTGACCTCCCCGATCCGCAGCCGCATGGCGGGAACCGCATCGCCGATGGGAAGACTGCACCGGGGTTCAGGGTTCCTCGCACCCAGATACCGCGCGACGTCAAGATACCGCTCGAGAGCGTGCTTCTCAATATCATAGGCAGGAAGCCGTTCGTTCAGGAACAGATAGGAGCCTTCCCGGGTGCGGTCAAAGCCGATCTTGCGTTTGGCCCGCGCGAGCCCGATCAGGATGCCGCTCTTCAAGAGGCCCTGGAAATCGATTGCGATGTCATATTCCCTGGCGCGCAGTGCCCGCAAGAAACGAAGGATGCTCTTCATGCCGGCCAGGAACGTGCCTGGTTTCCTGAGCATCCGGAGCCACGATTTCCTTCCGGATACCAGGAGGTGCCTGACAGCGGGATGCCCTTCCAGGATGCCCGCCGCGGCCTCTTCGACCACCCAGGTGACCTCGCTGTCAGGATAGAGTCGCTTGATGGCCTCCAGGGCCGGCAGCGTCTGGACCACGTCGCCGATTGCCGATAGTTTTATGATCAGTATCTGCATGGATTTCTGTCAATGATAATGCATCATGCGCTTCCCGTCAATCGGGAAACGCTTGTTACCAGAATCCGGTCTTTCCGGAGCATCCGTCATGTTGTGAACAGTATTCTCCTGTACCGGTCGACCCATCATCGGAATGAATAAAAAAAGAAGCAATCCCTGACCAAGGGATTGCTTCTTTGAGTTTCAGCCGACTTCGCGTTGATTTATCGTGACGCTATCAGAACTTCCACGCGTAGCCGAACGCCAACTGCCACTGGTCCATCTTCAATTCGATGGTCTGCTGCCCGGGAACTTCCAAGGGGTTTGGGCCGCTGACACTGTGAGACAAGGCACGGGTAAGCGCGAAATTGAGGTCTTGACCATTCGAGATAGCCCTCGTGAAGCCAACGGTTATATGCTGCTCTATGACGCCAGGGGCCAGGATATTAAAGAGCACTTCACTGCTCGGAATAGGCTGGTTCCCTTTGGAATATCCGGCTCTCCACGTCCACGCATCACTGCTTTGCCACTGCACGCCTATCTTATAGGTCGTCATATCGTCCCAGCCGAAGCCAGCCCCGCTGTCGTTGCCGAGTTGGCTGATCATAAGGTTGGGCAGCATTTTATTGTGGATGGCTTTGATGTCGCTGTAGTTGATGCGCTGTACATCAAGGAGAAAAGTCAAGGCAGGGGTGGTTTTATATGCCAGACCAACGGTCCAATTGGAAGGGATGTCGAAATCACCTTGCTGGGCAAATAGGCCGGCATAATCGTGAAATTTGCTCATGTATATTCTGGACTGATAGGAGAGGCCGACATTCAGGTGGCTTGGTAGTATCTCGCCCTGGTAGCCGATCCTCGCACCGTAGCCATAGGAATTATCATGGCCCTTATTGGTGAGGTTATTGGGGTCGCTGGAAAAACCGAAAGCGCCAAAAGCCTGAAGTCCTCTTGCCTCAAATTTTTGATACGCAAAGATCGGGGTGATACCAATAGCATGGTGAGGAGTCAGTTTTCTTGCGTACGTCGGTGCGATGAACAGCTGCTGGAGATCAACACCTGTCGGAGAAAAACCGAACGTGGGCGAGTTATAGTCGGTATTCATGCCTCCGTTTCCGAAAATCGACACGCCGGCCGAGCTGTCCGGATTCAGCATCCAGTTCGCCCCCAACGACGGGATCACGAACCAGTTGGAGCTGCTTTTTACCGTGCCCGGCGCCAAGCCGAACGTTCCAGGCGCACCTGAAGGGTTGCCGGTTACTGTGTATTGCCTGTTCGGATTGAAGAAGGCGAGTCCGAAATCATATCGCTTGCCGACAAATACCATATTTGCAGGGTTGACAGCCGCATCAAGGGTATCCTGCGGCAAGGCAACTCCTGCACCGGCTAATGCCTGGTCACCTACACCATAGGCGTGTGCAAAATAACCGTTCGTTGCCCAGGCCGACTGAGCCATGGCCAAGGATGCGATTCCGAGTACAACGTACAGCAGAAACACTCTTACTTTCCTCATAGTTTCCTCCCCTTGTTAGAAATTAAATGCTCGGTACTCGCTCTGCTGCATTACGCGGTGAGTAGCGGGAATTGGCCAATTTGTATAGAGTTGCGCAGATTATTTCATACTTAACTGTAAAAGTCAAGGAATAGTAACTGCCTGCTCCCTGAGGCCACCCCTTTTCTTCCACGTCACAAAACCGGTCATTGACCTGAGACCGGCTTTTTCACCTTGCTTTTTCCTCAGTATTTGTTACAATTTTTTTGATTTCCAGCTCGTGAGCCGGGCAGGTGCGGACATTTCACTCGAATCGAATGCGAGGAGGTCAGCGTATGGCTGTCAAAGGAAAGGCTAAATCCAAATCTAAAAAAAGAACCTCACCCAAAACCCCCCGTCGACCTGTCGGCAAGAGGAAGTCCCTGAAGAAGCCCAGGAAGAAGTCAGTCGTCAAGAAAAGTGCAAAAAAGAAAGCATTAAAAAAGAAAACATTAAAGAAGAAAGCATTAAAGAAGAAAACCGCTAAAAAGGCCGTGGCAAAAAAGGTCGCTTCGAAAAAGGCTACCGCGAAAGAGTCCCTCCTCATCGAGCCCGGCCCGCCGACCCTCGCGGTCCCTCCCGTGGAAGAACCCGCTCCTCATGAGGAGGCGATCGGTGTTGTTACTCATTATTACAGTCATCTGGGTGTTGCCATTGTGCAGATCAACAAGGGCACACTCGAAACCGGCGACACGGTCCGCATAAAGGGGCATACGACCGACTTCACGCAGGAAGTCGATTCCATGGAATACGAGCATCAGCATCTTGATCGGGCGACGCCGGGACAGAGCGTCGGGATCAAGATCAGGGACCACGCGCGGGTGCACGATATCCTATACCGCACGAAGTGATGAACGGGTAATGATCTCACATGCCTTGCCGGAGATCGAAAGCATGGTATACTAATAGCTGGCACGATCGAAACGCAAGGAGTCCTTTATCCCCTCCGTTCACGGCAATATTACCGGTCTCAAGCCCGCAGAGCTCAAAATGCTCGAGCGGCTTTACCGCAGAAGGACGCCTCCGAACCTGGTGATCACACCCGAGGCCGCACGAGCCCTGACCGAAGCGTCAACAGCGATCGGCAGGCAGGTCGGGCTCATTATTGACCGCTCGGGATCCACACGCAACGTACTCGTCGGCACGAACAAGGACATCCTCATCCCCGATCTTTCCGAACACCGGCTCGGCTCCAGGCGTCTCCGCGGCGTCAGGCTCATCCACACCCATTTAAAGGACATGCCGCTGAACCAGGAGGACCTGACCGACCTTGCCCTGCTGAGACTGGACATGATCGCTGCGCTCGCGGCCCGTCCCGACGGCCTTCCGGGCAACATCTCTATCGCCTACCTTATCCCGCCGAATCCCGAGGAGAAGCTCTACGAGGTCCTCCCGCCCCGTTCCGTCCATGCGATCGACATCGATGCCGCTGAATTCATTGCCGATATGGAGCGTCAGATGGAGCGGGCGCAGGCAGCCCGGGAAGTGGCGAAGAAAGACCGGGCGATCCTCGTAAGTGTATCCAAGAAGAGCAAACAGGAACAGGAAGAGTCTGTCGAGGAATTGAAGGAGCTTGCCCGCTCAGACGGCATCACGGTCCTCGATACCGTGGTGCAGCGGCTTCACGAGATCAATCCGAAATACCTCCTCGGAGAAGGCAAGCTTAAGGAGCTCATCATACGCTCTCAGCAGCTCGGCGCGGACCTGATCGTCTTCGACCAGAACCTCACCCCGGCCCAGGTCAAGGCTATCGGCGATATCACCGAGATGCGTGTCATCGACCGTACCCAGCTGATCCTCGATATTTTCGCCCGGAGGGCCCATAGCGGAGACGGCAAGGTGCAGGTAGAGCTTGCACAGCTGAAGTACCGGCTCCCGAGGCTGTCCGAGCGCTCCACTGCCCTCTCGCGCCTCACCGGAGGCATCGGAGGCAGGGGCCCGGGCGAGACCAGGCTCGAGATAGACATGCGCCGGGCTCGGGACAAGATACGCAGCCTGGAACGTCAGCTGGAAGGACTCGGCAGGGCCAGGAACCAGCGCCGGGAAAGACGCATCCAGAGCGCAATCCCCATCGTATCCATCGCGGGATATACAAACGCCGGCAAATCGACCCTGTTCAATATGCTGACCAGGTCCGAGGGCAAGGCAGAGGACCTCCTGTTCGCCACGCTCGATACGGCCACCCGAAGGCTCCGATTCCCGCGTGACCGCGAGGTGGTCATCACCGACACCGTGGGATTCATCAAGGACCTGCCCAAGGACCTGCTGGGCGCATTCCGGGCGACCCTGGATGAAATGCAGGATGCCGACCTGATCCTGCATGTTGTCGATGTCAGCAACCCGCGCTTTGAACAACAGATGGAGTCCGTGGACAACCTCCTGAACGAGATCGGCCTCGACCATATCGCGAAGCTCGCCGTGTTCAACAAGGTCGACCTGGTGAATCCCCTCTGGGCAAGGGCGATCGCGTCGCGCTTCAGCGGCGTTCTCTGCTCGGCGACCGATGCCAGGACGTTCGGGGAACTGCTGAAGGAGATCGAAAAAAAAGTGTGGCCTGAGGAAAGGCTATATAAACAAGAGGAAGAAGCTGTCCCCTGAACAGGATGCCGCACGTTCGCGGTGCGTTATCGGCAGAACAGCAAACCCTGGTTGTTGAAGCATCCCTCTCCGAAGCCTTTTTTCGCCTGCCTGATGCCCGTGGGTATCATTCACTGATTTAAAAAGGCCGATGTCCGGAATCCTCGTCGAGGGGGACGAACGACGGACGATCAAGGCGGTGCAGAGGTTCACCGGTAGGCGGGAAAAACGGGATCGAATGACACGAGAGGATGGCTTCGCACGGAGCTTTCTTTTTGAAATGTATCCGGCCCCGTTTCAGGGTTGGGTGCTTCTACTTCCCCCCGATCGAAAGCTCCTTGATGAGGAGCGAGGGGCTGCCAATTCTGCCTGAGAACCGAAGGTCGCTTCCCACCAGAACAACATTGCTCATAACGTCCAGGATGTTTCCCGCGATCGTGGCCTCGCGCACGGGATAGGCCTTCCTGCCGTTCTCAAACCAGAACCCCGTCGCTCCGACGGAAAAGTCGCCGGAAATGGGGTTGGCAGTGTGCATGCCCATGACATCCGTCACGAGGAACCCCCGGCCCGCCTGGCGGATAAGCTCGTCGAGAGAAGAGAGGCCGGGCTCGATGGAGAGGTTCGTGATCCCCACGCCGGGGATCCCCTTGAACCCGCCGCGCAATCCGTTCCCCGTAGACGAGGTTTTTTCCTTGGCTGCGGTGTACGTATTATGGAGAAAGAGAGAAAGCGTTCCGTTGGCGATGATAACCTTTTTCTGCATCGGCACTGCCTCGTCGTCAGCGGGCGCAGTGCCCAGGCCGCCTTGGAGAAGACCGTCGTCTGTGACGGTAATGGCCGTCGCGGCCACCTTTCTCCCGAGCTTGCCCATGAAGAGCGACCGCTTCTTCTGCACGCTCTCCGCAGAAAAGCCGCTCGCGAGGATAGACAAAAACTCCTGGGCCACCGTCGCCTCCAGGACCGCGGGAGCCTTCACCGAATCGATCCTTCTGGCCCCCAGAAGATCGATGGCCTTGCGGGCCGCCTTGCGGGCAACCTCCTCCACCTCGAGACGCCCATAGTACCGGGTCACGTCAAATTCCGATCCGGACTGGGATTCCCCGTTTTCTTCCGCAACGACCTCGATGCTCGAGGAGCATGCGGTGCCCTGATAGGAAACTTCCACACCGTTCGTATTCATGATCAGCGTTTCCGATTCGGAAAAGCCCGCGGACGCCTTCCGTATCCGCTTGATGCGGGGGTCCAGGGCAAAAGCTTCCCGTTCCATGGACATGACCCGTTCGATCTTCGCGTCCTCGCTCAGCCGCGCCATTGCGGGGTCATACATCTGGACATGCTCGTAGGGGACCGCGGGCTTCCCTGGAATGGAGAAAAAAGGGTCCCGTTCCGTGTTCAGAGCGTTCGTGACGGCTGACTGGGCCAGCACTTCGAGGGAGCGGTCCGCTATGTCCGTGGTAAAGGCAAACCCCTGGCGGCCGTCGATCAGTACGCGCAGCCCGGCGCCGCGGTCCTGCGCGCTGTCGAAGGCGTCGACCTTCTGGTCCTTTACCTCGATGGAGCTTGAGCTCGAGGTGCGGAGAAAGACCTCGGCGGCCTGAACGTTGAGGGCGGCCGCGCGGGTAAGGATCGATTCGGCAGTTCGTTTGTCCATGATGGGCGTCGACCGTGAAAACGGCGGGGTGGCGATAAACGACCGTTAGTCGAAATAACTAGCTGATGCGGTGTCGGATTCCCAGACGGTCACGCTGCTGACTTCCAGGTTGTCATCGTTGATCTTCTTGGCCATGGTATCGTAGATCCACTTCGCAAGGTTCTCGGATGACGGGTTGATCTGGGTAAAGGGGAAGATATCGTTCAGAAAGGTGTGTTCGAGCTGGTCCAGGACCTCCCGGAGAGCGTCCTTCAGGTCATGAAAATCGATGGCCAGTCCCTGCTCGTTCAGACGCTCTGCCGTGACCGCGATGGTGACCCGCCAGTTGTGGCCATGGAGACGTTCGCATTTCCCTTCATACCCGCGCAGCTGGTGAGCGGCCGCGAACTTTGATTCGATCATCAGTTCATACATGGTAAAAAATAATATGGTATATACCCGCAAAAGTCAACACAGAAAATTCCCTTGCAAAAACTCGGAATTTCGGATATGATTTTTTTTAATGGAAGTGCAGAACGAAGAGTTGCGTCACGCGATCGAACCGAGGTTCCTCTCAGAGGCTCAGGCTAAAGGCATGCGGCTCCATGTGGGCCAGATGAACAAGACGGAGCATGACGGTATCATCAGGGACATCGGCCGATACGAGATCAATATTGACGAGAACGGTAAAACGGTAACCATTCTGAAACAGGAAATTGCCTATCTCTCGGCGCTTCAGCCTGTTCTGCAAATCCCGTCCCCTCCCCCTGCCCCGGAACCGGAGAAGCAGGGCGCACCCGATGAACCGTTGCGAAAACCGAACATCCAGCAGGAGTTCCTGGACAAGGCGATAAAAGAGAGCCAGTTTCTGACGCTTTTCCTCATCAATGGACAGCGGATCAAGGCAACCATCGAAGCGTACGACAATTTCACGATCCTGCTCAAGGATGGCACCAAGCAGCATCTCTATTACAAACACGCGATCACGACGATCAACCGGTAGACGGGACCATGGAAACCAATCTCCTTGACAGGATGTTGAATACGTACCTGGAATCACGGACACCGGTGGTCATCACGCTGCAGAACAAGATCCGCGTTTCCGGAAGGATCAGGGCCTTCGACAGCTATGTGATGATCATCGAGGGGCCCAAGCGGGAGATCGTCTACCGTCACGCGGTATCCTCTGTTGTGGCAGACGCTCTTCAGGAATCGCACCGAGCGGCACCCACGGTTTCCCATGGTCACGCGCCAACCGTTCCGCGCACCCCGAAACCTGCCGGCAAGCCGAGATCTCCCCAGCACCAGCCGGCGCTCGCCGCCTCCCCGGCGGACACGAGCATCAACAACAGCATGAAGGAAGGTCTCCTCCGGTGGATGCAGGAGCAAAAGGCGGCAAAATAGGATGAATCTCCGCACCACGGCGCTTGCAGCAGCTTCAGGCATTCTGCTCGCCGCATCGTTCCCCTCCGTTGCTCTCCCTGTCCTTGCCTGGGTCGCCCTTATCCCCCTATTCCTCGCGCTGAATGGACAGAACGTCAGAAACGGCCTCTTTCTGGGCGGTATCAGCGGCATCGTGTTCTTTGCCGGAACCGTCCATTGGGTCACGAACTCGGTCCACTATTACGGAAATGTTCCGATCATCCCGGCGTCCCTCATCACGCTGCTGCTCTGCGCATACCTGGCCCTCTATCCTGCCCTGTTCGCGTCGCTCGTCGTTCATGTCCGGCGCCACCGGCCTTCGCTTCTGTTCATCGCCGCCCCCGCTCTCTGGACCGCGCTCGAGCTGGCGAGGACTTATGTTTTCAGCGGATTCCCCTGGGCGCTTCTGGGATACACGCAGTACCGGATATTGCCGGTCATACAGATCTCGGATATGACCGGCGTGTATGGGGTTTCGTTCCTCATTGTGCTGGTCAACGCTTCGATCTCAGAATTCATCCGGGACAGAAAGAAGATCGCCGTCCTGCTGCCGGCCGTCGTTATCCTGTCGCTTACACTCGGGTACGGGTTCTCACGGCTTCACGCCGATGAAGGCACAGACAGGATCAGGATATCCGTGGTCCAGGGAAACATCGAGCAGGACAAAAAGTGGGACCCGGCATATCAGAGCGAGACCATCAGCGTGTACAAGAGATTAACGTCGGAAGCGCTCGGACAGAAGCCTGATCTCGTTCTTTGGCCGGAGACAGCTACGCCATTCTATTTCGGGGGCGTCGCCCCCCGGGACCAGCAACTGACGAAAGAGCTCAAGGAGTTCGTCAAGCAAGGGGGGGTGCCGATCCTCTTCGGAAGCCCCACTTATGAACTGAGGGGTCGGGGGTCGGTCATTCTGCGCAATTCCGCCTTCCTCGTGAGGGGCGACGGAGAGATCGATGCGGAGTACGACAAGTTCCACCTCGTCCCCTTCGGCGAATACGTGCCGCTCAAGAGCGTGCTGTTCTTTGTCGAAAAGATGGTGCAGGCCATCGGTGACTTCGCGTCCGGCACCGACTTTACCGTCATGAAGGTGCCGGTGCGCGGCGCGGACCGGAAGAACGTGACCATCAGCACCGTTATTTGTTATGAAATCATATTCCCGGACCTGGTGAGGCGCTTTGTTGACCGCGGGGCATCCGTCATCACGACGATCACGAACGATGCCTGGTTCGGGAAGACCGCCGCGCCTTACCAGCATTTTACGATGGCCGTGTTCCGTGCGGTCGAGAACCGGGTGCCCATAGCGCGCGCGGCGAACACGGGCATATCGGGCTTTATCGATGCGAACGGCCGCATTCTTTCAGCCTCCCCCATCTTCACCGAAGCATACCTGTCCCAGACGCTTACTCCCGGCTCGAAAAAGACCTTCTACACCCGTTACGGCGATGTGTTCTCGTATCTGTGCTGTCTGGTCGGCATCCTCGTTCTGATCAAGCCCCGTTCACGGGTGTGACGCTGGCCACTTTACCTTTGCTGTTGAATTTGCCCGCCGCTGTGCTATAATCTCTGCGTGGCGGCTCTTTGCCGCTGCGAATCCCATTTCTTCCGGAGTACATCATGCTTTTAGAAGACCTCAAACAGGAGATCGAAACCATCAAGAACAGGCTTGAGACCCTCCGGAGGCATCTTTGACACCCCTGCCAAGGAATTAAAGCTGGCCGAACTCACCCGCCTGACGGAAACCACGGGTTTCTGGGAAAAAACCGACAAAGCAAATGTCATCCTGAAGGAAAAAGCGGTCATTGAACGCGCACTCCGGGAATGGTCCGGCCTTGCTAACCGGGCGAGCGATCTCCAGGCTATGGCCGAACTCGCGAGCGAGGAAGGCGGCGAGTCCCTGCACCAGGAGCTGGAGCGGGATATTCTCTCCATCCAGGCAGACATCGCTTCTGTAGAGGTTGCCGCCCTCCTGTCGGGTGAAATGGATGCATCGAACGCCATTGTCTCGATCCATCCCGGCGCCGGAGGCACGGAGGCGCAGGACTGGGCCGAAATGCTCATGCGCATGTACCTCCGCTGGGCCGAGAAGCGCGGATACAAGACCGAGATCCTCGATTACCAGGCCGGAGAAGAAGCAGGCGTGAAGTCAGTCACCTTCACGGTTTCAGGCGACTACGCCTATGGAAGGCTCAAGGCCGAGGCCGGCGTGCACCGTCTCGTGCGGATCTCCCCGTTCGACGCGAACAAAAGGCGTCACACCTCCTTCGCGTCGGTGTTCGTGTATCCTGAAGTCGAGGACGACATCGACATAGAGATCGATGACAAGGAGTTGCGCATTGACACCTACCGGGCCTCGAGCGCGGGAGGACAGCATGTGAACAAGACCGATTCTGCCGTCAGGATCACGCATTTACCCACGAACATCGTGGTGCAGTGCCAGAACGAGCGCTCCCAGCTCAAGAACAAGAATGTGGCGATGAAAGTCCTGAAGTCGAGGCTCTACGAACTCCGGAAAAAAGAGCAGGAGGAAAAGATGGGCAAGCTGGTGAGCGAAAAGAAGGACATCGCCTGGGGAAGCCAGATAAGGTCCTATGTGTTCCAGCCCTACCAGATGGTGAAGGACCACCGGACCGTCGTGGAGACGGGGAATGTGAACGCCGTGATGGACGGAGATATCGATCAGTTCATCGAGGCCTATCTGATTTCGAACAGCGGGGCAAAAGTCGAGAAAACAATCGAAAGCAAGCAGTAAGCGGCAGTATCTCTTTTCCCAAGCGATTCAAAGTAAGAACGACATATCAGTTATAAGAACTTATTACTTATGCAGTCATTCCGGTACGTCCCGAATCTTACCTTAAGAGTGATTCCCGCCCTCGCATAGCTTCAAGAACTCCAGCGAGCCGAATCTTTTCGCTTAGAACTCCTCATTTTCACCGGGATCTCTCCAATACGTCAATTTCATTGAAGAGCCTGTCTACGGCAGGGGTTTCAGCCGGGCCAGAACTCATATAACGTATATAACCCTTCCTGTCTATCAAGATAAGATTGGAAACATTTTTCATCAACCCGTATTGCCTGAAAATAGTGCCATCCCAGTCGAGCAGAATGCTCAACTTAATTTCCTGGAATTTCTTCCTTACGTATTTTCTCAGGTCGGAAGGGACGCCCCGCACGTCTGCAACGCGGAGAAGAATGATGTCGTCTCCATTTTTTTGCAGGATAGCTTTCTCCCAGTTTTCGTTTTGATCGATCCCCTCTTTATCGCTTGCAATAATCACAACGATACTGCCCTTATACAGGCTGATATCAACCAGGTTGCCGAATTGATCCTGTAATGCGAATTCAGCGACCTTGGAGTTGGCAGCCCTCTGTCCACCCACGACCGATGCCGTGGCCACGAGCAGCGAAAGTACCGTAACAAGATACTTCATTGTTGACTCCCTGCTTTCCATGACGTCAGAATGCTCGGGTTATTGTCCTGCTCACCTGCTCCTGAATAACTATATCACGAAACCAAATCATGAAACCAAATCATGAAACCAACAGAGGAGAGTAGTTGATACCCGCAGACTTCATCAAATGACGGAAGTCACCGGAGAGGCGGAGTAAACGAGACCTGAGAATCACGAGGCGGCTGGGGCAGAGAGGTTGCCGGAAACGCGGTATACGTGCTGGTTATCGGCTATTTTTTCACCTCCACGAGCAAAAGCTCGGCATCTTCCTCGGCATATAGATGTATCGCTCTTTCCCCGGTGATCATTGCCGAACCAAGCGTCGGGACCATCGCACCATTCACGGTTATCGGCCCCCCTTCGAGCACGTAAAGGTATAGACCGCGCCCCTCCTCGAGGTCATAGTGCTCGGTCTTCCCGGAATGGAGAAAGCTGGAAAATACGCGCGCATCGGCAGCTATGGGAAGCGAGCCCTTGTCCTCGTTCGATACAATCGGCAGGAACCGGTCGGTCCTGTCCGTCTTTTCGACCGCTTTCTGCTCTACGGACGGCTCGAGGCCAGCCTGGGCGGGATAAAACCACATCTGAATGAAGCGCACCGGCTGGTCAGGGCGGTTATTGATCTCCGAATGCCACATCCCGCGTCCCACCGTCGTGTGCTGCACCCATCCCTTTTGCAGAACGCCGCCTTTGCCCCGCTCGTCTGCGTGCCTGAATTCACCGCTAGCGCAATAGGTAACCACCTCATTATCCCGATGCGGGTGCAGCGGCCAGACGGCTCCCGGTGTCAGGGTATCGTCATTAAAGACGCGCAGCGTGCCAAAGTCCTCGAATTGAGGATCATAGTAGTCGCCAAAAGCGAAATGCCATCGACCGTGGAAGCTTCCGTTTGTTATCTCGCCATCGATCTGATAGATGCTTTTGGGATCGCGTACCCGTATCATATATGTTCGCCTCCCTGGTTCAGGACTATACTGGTCTTGTTTCTATTATACCTCTCCCGGCAGGGCGCTGGATTCTGGATGTCGAGAGGCAGTTTATGGGTATATGACCCTCCTCCGCAAGACAGGAAAGGGCGGAGGTATCAATTTCGATGATTGAAGGTACTCAATATCTAGAAATATAGAAGAACTCATTTTGCCGCGATTCTTCCCAACCCTGTTGGCTGTACTGGCGGGCATGCACGCGGTCAGTGGCGGGAAAAATCAAAACGACGTAAACGGGGCAAGGCATGAGACACTTTGAGGAAAGGGCACAGGGACGAAGAGGAAGGTTTTTTCTGTCACCACGGGAATCTTAAATTCCCATCATCTGAGGCGAGCGCGCGTCCACGTATTTCTTAACACCCTGGAAAAGGGCTTCAGCGAGGCTCTGGCGGTAGGATTCCATGCGCAGCAGCTTTTCCTCCTCGGGATTGCTGATAAAGCCCACTTCGGCGAGGATACTGGGCATTCCCGTATTGATGAGAACGTAAAAAAAAGCACGTTTCACGCCTAGATTTGCCACATGACCCTGTATGGGTTTTACCCTCTCAACGAGCGAACCCTGTATTGCATGCGCCAGGTAAATCGAATCTTCATCATTACTTTCCATCCTCAGCCCCTTTAAGATTTTTGAGAGTTCATCGTCGAGTTCGCTGAGCGTTTTCGTCGTGGTCGCATTTTCTCTCGCCGCTGTGGCCATGGCATCCCTGTCCGTGGCACGCAGACCCTGAATATACGTTTCGATGCCCCGTGCTTTCCGCTTGCGGTTCGCGTTCACGTGAATCGAGACAAAAAGGTCGGCATTCTTTGATTTCGCGATCAAAGGCCTCTGTTCCAGCGGGATAAATACGTCTCGATCGCGGGTCATGACCACTTCGCACCCGAGCCGTTCTTTCACAAGAGCGGCAAGCCGCTTCGCAACATCGAGGGTAATGGTTTTTTCCTTCAGTCCGCTCTTTCCTATCGCACCAGGATCATGACCCCCGTGGCCAGCGTCAATTGCGATGGTTTTGATTTTAAGCCCTAATTGATTAGAAAGTGAAAGCTTGGGACCGTCATTATTATTGACCGCAGGGGACTTGACAGGAGGAATGCCGGCACTCGGATTATCGGTCTTTGATTCTCCCTTTTTTTCTGTCTCAGCTCCTGATTGCTGTTCAGGCATATTCTCAGCTGTTTGTTCGGTGTTTGACTCTTCGCTCAACACCGACATTTCAGGTGCTCTTCCCCCCTCGCCGGTCACATCGATAACCAGCCGTTCAGGATCGCGAAGGGGAAAAGCTGCGTAGCTCTTGATGCTCGCAAGGTCGAGCACAACCCGCACGATATCTGGTGCGTACTGGCTGGCGCGGACCTGTTTCAGGATGCCGTCGTTCACCGACAGCGGGTCTTTATCGACCGAGGAGCCAAGCCGTGCGTTGAAAAGGTCGAAAACCAGACGGTCCGGTTTTTTAAGCTCCTGTGCCTGGAATCTGGCCGGACTGTTCTGTTCGATCACGATGCGGGTATAGGCCCCTCCCGACCAGTACCGGATCTTTTGTACTACGCCAGGCGTTTTGGGCTTCCTCGCGCTCAGCACCGGCACTGGCATTTTTTTTATCTCCGGTTCCGGTTTTGTGCTACGCGTAGAAATGCCGAGCCTAATCTTCGCTTTGCCTGTCCAGGGGCTGTCAGGGTACACCTCGGCAAGCTTTGCATATGCTTTTGCTGCAGCGGACGGGCTTTTCTGGAACTCGGCGGAGAGATCGATGACGTGGTACAGCGCTTCCGGAGCCTTCGCATGCCGGGGATAGGAGGACTGGCACTTCCCGTAGGATTGCATGGCTGAATCGAGGTCGCGCGAGTATTTGCTGAACTGGTAGAGCTCCTGATAGAGCGATGCCCCGTCGAAACAGGCATCGGCAGCGCTCGGGCTCCTGGGATACTTTTTTTCGACCATCGCGAAGGTGCGTATGCAATCAATCCAGTAGGAGCGGTATTTCTTCTTTTTGCTTGATTTTTTGAGGTCAGCGAGGCGTTGAGAGGCGACAGCATACTGGCGCCCGGCTTCGGAATTGTAAGACGGGAATGCGGGTGAGCTAAGGACCAGCAGGAAGAAGCAAGCCATGCAGGCCGCGATGCTTGAACGGCCGCGTATCATCATATCTGAGTTGTTTTTTAACCGAAATGCCGCGAGAAGTCAACAAAAAAGGCCCCGGAAACCGGGGCCGATCATGGTCGAATGCAGGGTGAACCACAGTCTACATTGCTGACACAGGGTAAAACTGGGGAGGATCGCAGAGATGGATTTACAGCTTTTCACCCGTATTTCCCCCTTGCGTACCCCCGACAGGATCGAGACCTCGTGGTTCTCCTTCGCTGACTTCTACGAAGCTGTTTTTGCGGTCTCCACGAGCTTGGTAAAGCCAGCGGGATCCGTAATTGCCAGATCGGCAAGGATCTTTCTGTCAATGACCACACCGTTCTTGGCCAGACCTGCCATGAACCTGCTGTAGGTCACGCCGTTCTGTCTTGCAGCGGCATTAATACGCGCGATCCAGAGCCTGCGGAAATCCCTCTTCCGGGCCTTGCGGTCGCGATAAGCGTACTTCAGCGCACGGTCAACAGCCTCAGTAGCGGAGCGGAACAGCTTCGATTTTGCTCCCCAATACCCTTCGGCCAGGTTGAGCACTCTTTTTCTTCTGGCCCTCGTTTTGGGGCCGCCTTTTGCTCTCGGCATTTCTCAATTCCTCCTTAAATCATGACGCCCGATGACAGATGGCAGACGAACAGACAAGACACTGTGCCCGTATCGTTTGCCTTCGGTCCAGCTGCCACACGTTTATTGCTTTTACTTGCTTCCGTAGGGAAGCATCTGCTTGACGTTTTCCATGTTGTCCTTGGTGATCTCAACAGCTCCCGTCAACCTCCGCTTGCGCGTCGAGTTCTTCCCCGACAGCAGGTGGCCCTTCCAGCCCTTTCGCCGCATCACCTTGCCCGAGCCGGTCACCTTCAGCCGCTTCGCGGCGCTTCGATTGGTTTTCAGTTTGATCT
Organism: Nitrospirota bacterium; assembly: GCA_035516965.1. Classification (NCBI taxonomy): domain Bacteria; kingdom Pseudomonadati; phylum Nitrospirota; species Nitrospirota bacterium. Next base: position 6,403 of record DATIZR010000104.1, on the reverse strand, counting down.
TTGCCTTTTTTGCCATTTCACGTTCCCCTTCCGATAAATCGAGCGCGCATCCGCTCTCTGCTGGTGTGGTATATCAATCGCGGGAAGGAACTCCCGCAGGCTGATCGTCCTTGCCTCTTGTCTACTTTGCCTTCGGCGCGAGGTAGAGCATCATGTTCCTGCCTTCCATCCGGGGCTGCTGCTCCACAACGGCCTCGTTCTGCAGGTCGGCAACGATCCGTTCAAGGACCGCCCTGCCATGTTCGGTGTGGGCCATCTCGCGTCCGCGGAACATCACGCTCACCTTGACCTTGTTGCCATCCTCGAGGAACCGTTTGATATTGTTCGTCTTGAACTGGACGTCGTGTTCGTCCGTCCTCGGCCTGAGCTTGACTTCCTTCATCAAGATGACGGTCTGGTGCTTCCGGGACTCATGGGCTTTTTTGGCTACTTCATACTTGTACTTGCCGAAGTCCATGATGCGGCAGACGGGAGGCTTGGCCGTGGGCGCCACCTCCACGAGATCGAGCCCCGCTTCCTCGGCCTTCCGGACGGCGTCCCGGGTCTCCATCACGCCGAGCTGTTCGCCCTCTGACGAGATGACCCGGACTTCTTTCACCTTGATCATGTGATTCACTCTTGTTGTAATTTTACTGCTGATAAACGATCACCCCCTTACAGTTCTGTTACGATGCTTTTATCGCGTATTTTCGTCAGTACTTGATCGATGAAGGCCTGGACCGGTATCGCGCCGAGGTCCTTGCCGCCCCGTTCACGGACGGCCACGGCGTTCTGCTGGACCTCCTTGTCGCCGATGACCAGGATATAGGGCGCCTTTTCGAGCGATGCCTCGCGGATCTTGAACCCGATCTTTTCGGAGCGGTTGTCCAGTTCGGCCCGGATGCCCGCTGCGAGCAGGGTGTCACGCACGGCCTTCGCAAAGTCCAGTTGCTTGTCCGTGATGGGCAGCACCTTGGCCTGGACCGGCGCGAGCCATACGGGGAACGCGCCTGCGTAGTGTTCTATCAGCATGCCGAAGAATCGCTCGATAGACCCAAGCAGCGCCCGGTGAATCATGTACGGCCGGTGCGGCTGGTTGTCAACGCCGACGAAGGTCATGCCGAACCGCTCCGGCTCGTTGAAATCGAACTGCACCGTGGAGCACTGCCAGAGACGACCCAGAGCGTCCTTGATCTTGATATCGATCTTCGGCCCGTAGAAAGCGCCGCCGCCCTCGTCCATCTCGTACCCGAGGCCAGCCTTGTCCGCGGCAACCTTGAGCGCCTGTGTCGCCTTTTCCCACATCGTTTCATCGCCCACCGACTTCTCGGGCTTTGTCGCGATGTATGCCTTAAAATCATCGAACCCGAAGGTCCTGAGCATCTTTACGACGAATTCGAGGACACGGACGACCTCTGCTTCCATGTCCTCGGGCGCCACGAAAATATGAGCGTCGTCCTGGGTGAATCCCCGCACGCGCAGGAGGCCGTGCAGCACGCCCGACCGCTCAAAGCGGTAGACCGTGCCCAGTTCTGCGTACCGGAGCGGGAGCTCCCGGTACGAGCGCAATTTGTTCTTGTAGATCATGATATGGAAAGGGCAGTTCATGGGCTTCACATAATACTCCTGCCCTTCCACATCCATGGACGAATACATGTTCTCCCGGTAGAAGCCGAGGTGTCCGGACGTCTCCCAGAGCGTTGCGCGGCCAACATGGGGAGAAAACACGAAATCGTAGCCGGTCTTTTGATGCTCGTCGCGCCAGAAATCCTCGATGGTCTTCCGGATCAGCGCTCCCCGGGGATGCCACAGGACCAGGCCGCCGCCGGACTCTTCGGAGATCGAGAACAGGTCCAGGTCCTTGCCGATCTTCCGGTGGTCGCGACGCTTGATCTCCTCGAGCCGCGTGAGATAGGCGTCCAACTCGTCCTTTGCCGGGAACGAGATGCCGTAGATGCGCTGGAGCATCTTGTTCTTTTCGCTGCCCCGCCAGTACGCGCCGGCAATGGAAAGCAGCTTGAAGGACTTGATCTTTCCTGTATTCGGGACATGGGGTCCGCGGCAGAGGTCCGCGAACTCTCCCTGCTCGTAGATCGAGATTGCCTCACTCTCGGGAAGCTCATTAATGAGCTCGACCTTGTAGGTCTCGCCCTTTTTTTGAAAGAACGTCAAGGCATCAGCCTTGGGGATCGCCTTCCGGACGACCGGCATCGCCGCCTTTGCCAGTTCGGACATCCGTTTCTCGATCTTCTCGAGGTCCTCCGGGGTCAGGGGGCGCTCGATGTCGAAGTCGTAGTAAAACCCTTCCTCGATGGCCGGACCGATCGCGAGCCGGGACTGCGGGAAGAGCTGCTTGACCGCGTGCGCCATCAGGTGCGACGTGCTGTGCCAGTACACATCGCGGCCTTCCTGCGACTTGAACGTAACGATCTCTACCGCAGCAGGGTGATCAACGGGGATGTTGAGATCCTGGAGTTGACCGTCTAATTTTATGGCAAGAGCGTCTTTCGCGAGGCGAGAGCCGATCTTCTCGGCAACTTCCTGACCGGTGATGCCAGAGGCATACTTTCTGTCCTGACCGTCAGGCAGCCTGAGTTGTATTTCACTCATAAATGGATGTTACCGTTGCGGTTAATCATGGTAGGCCCGGGCGGTTTCGAACCGCCGACCTCTACCGTGTCAAGGTAGCGCTCTCCCCCTGAGCTACGAGCCTATGCACTGATTGCAGAACGAGAGCGAATTGTATGAGATTTCAGAGGGTTTGTCAATAAAAAAACGGAAAACTTCATTAAAATACCAGGTGCATTGGCCGCGGTGTTCCGGGAAAAGTGTCGGAAGAAAAAGATTCTCGTGATTGAAATGATCATTTTTGCTATAATTTTCATACAAATCTGGAGTACAGGAGCGCGACCTCGTGACCAAAGGTGATAAAAAAAAGAAATCGGAATCAATCAGGAAAAAGAAGTTCATCCTCGTCGCAGACAACAACCAGCGCGATGGCAACTTCACGGCCATGCTGCTTCAGAATTTCGGGTATAACACGACGATGGTGAGAACAGGCTCAGAGGCGCTTGACTTCCTGAACATCGCCGCCCCTGCTCTGATTATCAGCGAGTTGGCATTGCCGGACATGAGCGGTATCGACCTGTACAACCGGATGAAACAGCTTACCCTGGCGCCGGCTGCCCCGGTTTTCATTCAGACGCGGTTTGCCGATGTGCAGAGCCAGGACCAGTGCCGCAGAGCAGGCTGCGCTGCCTGCCTGAACAAACCGCTTCAAACGTCCGAACTTTACCGCGCCGTTCAGCAGGCGCTTGAGCCGACACCCCGGCAGAATATCAGGGTCGCGACTGCGCTGAACGCTTCCGTGGATGGAACGCCAGCGGACACGAGGACCGTGATCTCGCTTTCCGACAGCGGTCTGTTCATACGCACCCTTGACCCCGACCCCGTCGGCACGGAGCATGCGGTAACGTTCGTGCTCAAGGACCGGATCATTCGGGCTGATGCGGTTGTTCTCTACGTCTACCGTTTTGGGGAGGCCATGTATGAGGAGCCTGGCATGGGAATGAAGTTCTTGAACTTGTCCGTGCTCGACAGGGACGCGATTCAAAGTTATATCCATGAACGCGTGAACCCGGCCATTGAACGGAAAGGGTGACGGAAGCTGTCGCATCCTTCCACGGAGAAGTACGGAGAGCCCCGCGTATCTCCCGCCCGAAGAACAAAGGCCGGTCAGATGACCGGCCTTTCTGGTTTTCGCCATGCCCGGGGACGATCCGGATTTCAGTCATCTGCGGCAAGGCCTACATCAAGTCGTTCAGCGCTATGTTCATATCCCTTGTCAAAGACCTGAGCCTGCCGATCGCCTTGGACTCTATCTGCCTTACGCGTTCCCGCGTTATTCCCAACAGATTGCCGATGCTATTCAGCGTGTACTCTTCGCCCGCTTCCAAACCATACCGCAGCGCGAGGACCCGGCGCTCCGTATCCGAAAGTGTGGACAGCCAATCAGTGAGATTTTTTTTCCTGAGCTGATCTTCGTAAGGCTGGGCCGGCGTGGGCGCGCTGTCATCGCTCAGTACATCTTTGAGCGCGTCTTCTCCGTCGTCACTGATCAGCATATCGAGCGAATAGATGGTCCTCGTCATCTGGATCAGCGCTCTCACATGCTGGACCGTTTTGTGCAGTTTCGCGGCGACTTCTTCCGGGATCGGTGCGCGGCCGAGCGATTGCGTCAGTTGCTTCGTCGTCCGGGCGTAGGCATGGAGGTCCTCGGCAACGTGAACGGGCAGCCGGATGATCCGGAGCTGGTTCGCGATGGCCCGGTCGATCGCCTGTTTGATCCACCACGAGGCATAGGTGCTGAACCGGAAGCCCCGCTGATACTGAAACTTTTCGACCGCTCGAATAAGCCCGAGGTTGCCTTCCTCAATGAGATCCGAGAACGGCAGTCCCCTGTTGATGTACCTCTTTGCGATCGAAACGACGAGACGGAGATTGGCTTCGATCATCCTGGCGCGCGCGGCCTCATCTCCCTCGGCGACCAGTTTGCCGAGTTCCTGCTCCTGCGCAAAGGTAAGAAGCGGCGTCTTCCTGATCTCTTTCAAGTACAGCGCCAATACATCGAGATCCATCCGAGGCGACTTGGCGTCTTCATCATCCGGTTCATCTTCCTTATCGGTCGCCAGATTCTCAGCATCGGCAGCGGTCTCCGCTTCTGCATATCCGAAATGTTCCTTCAGCTCATTCTCACCGATCAGTTCGTCTGTCTGCTTCATGCCCTGACCTCTCCCATGATGATATTCTTCCCTGCGCACTCTGAGCTAACTCTTGACTGCCGGTGACAGTTTACGGGGTATTTACGGTGCCACCCCGTGAGCCCTAAAAAAATCATATGGTTCTTTTTATCCTACCTTGATAGCAAGGTAAGTGCCATTAATACTCAGCTCAATTGTTATTAAAGATCAATATCTTGATAGCTGCCCACGAATAGCACGCGAGGAAAACGGTTCAACTTGACATGTCCATTTTGAACCGAAGGGTCAGCGTGAACATTTAGCACTAAAGTTTGATACCAATTATGATTGAGATTTCAGAAATTGGATCAGGCTGGATTAGTGCTCAAGGATGAAGGATAAGATTCTCGGGCGTGAGCGGTTAAATCGTGACTCACGCGCCAGAAGGTATTCATAAATCTTGCATTGTTACCTGATAAATCGGCAAAAAAAGAGCCGGTCTCGTTGACCGGCTCTAAGTGCTTGATTTATGGTGCCCCTGGGGTGATTCGAACACCCGGCACGCGGTTTAGGAAAGCGACCGAGTGCCTTGCTCCCCTTTTCCGTATGGTTCAGTTTCTTTCTTTTTTCATACGGTTATGGGAAGCGAGCAAAATACGCTTTCCGGCTATTTCTGGCTGTTTTGGCGTGTTTACTATACAATTACTATACAGTACAAGATGAGTCCTGTATCAGTAAGAGCAGGTCAAAAACTGAGCCCCCGGGTTTATCCCGGGGGCTTTATTACGAAGCGTTTTTTACGCGCAGCGCAACCACCCTTACAACCTTCACCTACAACTGTGGAACTGACGAATTGTCAACAGAGTTGCACTTTTCCAGATGTAATATGCAGTTGAACAACACGCGGGTGAGACGCGCGACCCCTTGCGCGTCGGTCTCGACCCGCTTCGTTAGAATCATCGGCAGGCTTCGCCTCGTTCAACCCGATCAACAATCATCCTTATTTGTTCAAACGCACGGGCCATACATAATATTCTGAGTTGCCAATGGCAATGTCTGCGTGGCCATCGAACATACTTACATACCAATCACATTTATTGATTGGAATTGGGCCCCAATGTAATTCAGCTCCAGCAGTTGTGGATGTCCAAAACATCATGGGCTGGTCAACGATATTAAAACCCAATGCATTGAAATAGGCAGCAACGTTCTTACCTTCTGCTACGTTCGCAAAGAAATATAGTTCTTCTACCGTTGGTAAACGCCAGTTGCGGTAGCTTGCGTAGCCCAATCTGCGACTAAAGAAAGTGCCTTCAACCCACTTAATGGCATCGTCCCAAGTCATACGTTTTTCTGCGATGTTTGCGTTGCGCGTCCACATTAAATTCGTACGGGTGTCTATAACAACATCTTTATAAAAACAAAAACCATCCCTAATGAAATCGAGGGCTCCGGATTTCTTTGAAATAAGTGGGCACTTTTCTTTGTAATCAACATCAACTGCGACAGCCCTTCTCTGAGTTCCTGTTATTTTAGTAATTGCATCAGGTCCTTTCATTTCGTCTGACGCCATTGTGAAACTTGAGGCAGTACTCAGAATTAAACTTATCAAAATTATCCGATATGGTTGCATGTTAATTCTCCGACTAACGAGCCTGTAGAAAAAGTCGATTTTCGAAAGGCCC
>DATIZR010000103.1 GCA_035516965.1 Nitrospirota bacterium | reverse complement strand
CGGGGCGAGGCGAGCGTTGTGGTGCCGATCGCACAGATGGGGTTCGTCGTCACAGCGCTCCTCGGGTTCATCTTCCTGCGTGAACCGCTGACACCGCGCAAGCTTGCAGGACTTTTTGTGGCGCTGCTGGCGCTGACGAGTCTTGCATGGAGCTGAAGTTGCCAGCTAACCAAGGCATCGACCGGACGGCTAAAAGCAGCCGGTGATGCTTGTCGTTCTCCTTTTGCGAGGATATTAAGGCTCTGACATATCACAGGAGCTTCGTTGGGATTTTATGGTTAGCTGACTTTGGAAAAGTATATAACATCGTCATCATCACTTATGCTTACCGCGAGTATGCGCCTTAACGACGGCTGTGAATATCGCGAACGACTCGGTCCTGATGCCGACGACCTGACGGTACTGGCTTATCTCAGCCAACGCTATGACCACTCCTCTGTGGCGGAGTGGGCGGAGCGCATTTCGTCCGGTCGCGTGCTCGTTGATTCTTTGCCGGTGAATTCCGAATGCGTATTACATAAGGGACTCGAGCTTGTATGGCATCGGCCGCCATGGATCGAACCCGAGGCGCCCGCGACGTTTATTGTTCTGTACGAAGATGAAGACTTGCTCGCCGTGGCCAAGCCGGCCGGGTTGCCGACACTGCCCGGGGCCAATTTCCTGCAATCGACGCTCCTGTACCTGGTGCGCGCCTATGCGCCTGATGCCGCCCCGCTTCATCGATTGGGGAGGTGGACATCGGGCCTGGTGTTGTTCGCTCGAAACCATCATAGCCGGCTGGAATTGATGAAACAATGGTCAGCGAACAAGGTCGGGAAGCGTTACCGGGCGCTGGCCAGCGGGCTTCCTGATCGGGATGAGATGACGATCGCCACACGCATCGGCCCTGTGCCGCACGCCCTGCTTGGTTCGATCCATGCCGCTGCTCCGGAAGGCAAGCCATCCCTGTCCCGGGTGACTGTCCTCGAACGCCGAACGGATTCGTTCCTTTGTGATGTGCACATCGCGACCGGCAGGCCCCACCAGATCCGGATTCACCTGGCTGCGGCAGGACATCCGCTGAAGGGCGATCCTCTGTATGGAACCGGCGGTCTCCCTGCGACGGATACGCGCGCTTTGCCCGGCGACCCGGGATACCATCTCCATTCCGCAGAGCTGAGCTTTCTCCATCCGGGCACGGGACGCGATCTTGTCATCGAATGCGAGCCGCCGCTGCTTTTGCGACATTCAAACGACACGGCTGATGTACAAAAATAAGAATATTTCTCAGAAGGGATCGCATGAGACAGAATGGTATAGTCATACTATTATTTTCAGCAATCATTCTTATCGGCTCGGGTTGTGTGCCGGAATCGGGGATTGACAAGAAGAAATTCTCGGAATTGGACCGCACTGCGCGGGACCTGAGAACCTCCATTACATCGGACAAGCCCTGTGAGGTGCCGGATACCTTGCTGCAAAGGCTTGCTTCCGGGACGGCGGCTTTAAAAGGCAAGGCGGCCTCAAAGGCGGAGACCGACGTCATCGAGGCCTATTCGCGCCTTTTGACCACTTACAAGGACGGTTTGCTGCTTTGTAAATACAGGAACCAGCTGTATCAACTCCAATTCGTCCCGCGGGGTCGCATCTATGTATTTCAGGAACTCGATCCGCTGGTCGATAAGTATGATCTGCCGACTGAAGGTCACGTGTACAAACCCACCGGAGTGCATTGGAGGAGTATTGCCTGGGACTCGATAAACGTGATCTGGGAGAGCGCGGCGATCCAGACAAAGAACATAGAAAACATGGTAAACTACAATTGAGGCTCACAGATGTCATCAGCTTAGCCTGGTCCGACCCGGACTTTTGACGGATGAATAGCATACCTTCTGCCATTGTTCCTATCCTCGTGCTGATTCTGCTCGGCTACGCGCTCAAACGGGCCAGGTTTCTTCCCGATGAATCGTGGCCGGGGATGGAGAAGCTTACGTACTTCATTCTCTTCCCGTCGCTTCTCGTGCGAGAGCTTGCCAACCAGAAGCTCTCAGGGGTGCCCTGGCCGTCCATGCTTATCGTGGCGCTGGGGGCGCTGCTTACGGCGTCAGCCGCAATGCTCCTCTGGCGAGCGTTTCGGCCGTCGATTCCCGGCCCGACCTTTACCTCGATCTTCCAGGGAGGCGTGCGGTTCAACACGTATATCGCCCTTGCTGTCGCGCAAGCGCTGTTCGGGAGTGAAGGACTGCAGCTTGCTTCAGTTGCCGCCGGGTTCATGATCGTGATAATCAACATCCTTTGCGTCGCGGTTCTCTCGGTCTGGGGCCGGCCCGAGGCGAGGGAAAGCAGGACGGTCATACGGGAGATCATTGCGAACCCCTTGATCATCGGCTGTGTTGTCGGATGGCTCCTGAGCGTGACGGGCATCGGGTTGTCGGGCATCCCCGGGGAGGCATTGAATATCGTGAGCCGGGCCGCGCTGCCGTTCGGACTGCTGGCCGTGGGAGCCGCCCTGCGCCCCGGTGTGGTTCGCGGCCACCTGGGTTCGATCGCGGCATCGTCAGCCGTTCAGTTTGGCATCAAACCGCTGACAGCCGTGCTTCTGGTCCGTCTCACGGGGTTGACGGGTGCGGCTGGCGGCACGCTCCTGCTCGCGTTGACAACACCGACCGCGCCCACGGCCTACATCCTGGCGCGTCAACTCGGCGGAGAAACCGATACGATGGCCTCGATCATCACCGCCCAGACGGTCATGGCCTTTCTTGTCATGCCGGTCTGGTACCTGATTGCATTTTCCTGAGAGGACAAGAGCCTCAGCACGATTCTCAGGAGCGGTCCTGTCCCGCGTGGAGCACGAGGCGGGAGGGGAGGCAGTTCGGGTTCCCTGGGCGGCTCAAGCCTTGCTGGATACTGCGGGGCGGGATCGCTCCGAATGAACCACGCGGCCGAAGGGCCGAAGCAATCGGCCTGTTTTCCTTCATACCATTCGGCGCGTAACGCGAACTTTGTTTGCTCTGCCGCTCCTCGAGGAAACCATGGACAACGGCATTACACGTGTTGCACACGTAATTCAACTCTTGACTGTTGACTCTGGCACAGGGAGGAAATACTCATGTGCAGAAACATCAGAACCCTCTTCAATTTCGAACCGCCCGTGACCGACGACGAGATCCGAGGGGCCGCGCTGCAATTCGTGAGAAAAGTAAGCGGATTCAACAAGCCATCGAAGGCCAACGAAGCTGCATTCCTTGCGGCTGTTGACGCGGTAGCAGCGGCTTCCAGAAGGCTCCTGAGCACGCTTGAGACGAACGCACCGCCGAGGAACCGCGCTGAAGAGGCCGCCAAGGCACGGGCACGCGCTGCTCAGAGGTTTTCCCCGTGAACAACCGGCCGAAAAGCCGCGCAGGCCGGTTACCTTGAACGTTGACAACAAAGAAGGAGGAAATAATGCCTTACATTTATATCGGTGCCAAGGGCAGGATACTGGTACTTGACGCAGGGACCGGCAATACCATGAAGGAAATAACACTCAATCGATCATGGTTAAAGACGGGGAATGGATTCGTAAATATGCTGAAAAGGGGCGATTTCATCTACGCTCACACATATGGCCGCCTCTATTGCGTTGACATCAACAGCAGCAAAGTGATCTGGTCAAATCAATTAAAGGGATTGGGTTATGATCTGGCCACAGTGATCAGCGATGATGACAATAATGTTCCTGGGAACATGGTTGCGTCGAAAGTGAGAAGCACTGGTGATCAGAGAAGAAGCGCAGATTGAAATAAGGCAATAAGGAAAACCTCTCCTGCATGCAATGTAAGACGAGCGTCGACATGGGGAATCGCGAATTGAGACGGGTTCCCGGGTACAGAGAGATAACCAACTCGTCGTTCGAGCTGCCAACTGCGGCTCAACTCAGCGCTAACGGTAGAGCAACGGTTCAGAGCGCAACGGGCAGTTTGCACATCAGCCCCGTGCCCAAGACTTAACCCTATGACCATTCATGATGATAAAAGCGTGCCTGACCCTCGGCAGGGGAAACGAAGCGGCAAGAGTGTGCTGTCGTTCATGCGCCGGCTCAGGGAGCGGTTTTTCCTCCGTTTCCATATGACGCTGATCTTGACGGCGACAGGCCTGTCCGGTCTCCTGGTGTCAAAGTTGCTGATTCTCCTGCAGGTGGAAAATATTATCGTCCGCTACCCCATTACCGTACTCTGCTCCTACCTCGCGTTCTTTCTGTTTGTGAAGCTGTGGCTTGTCTATATGTCTGCTTCGCAGGCGTTTAACGGTCCCAACGTTGCAGGGGATGTGCTTTCTGATCTGCCGAACATATCAGGCGGCGGCTCGGGGCCGGATGTGAGCTTGCCTAAATTCGGCGGGGGAGGCGGAGGAACCGGAGGAGGCGGCGGAGCAACGGGCGATTTCGACGGCCCGGCGACGAATGTGCAGGCGCTTTTCGTGCCTCCCCGTGTTGCGGACCCGGCATCCGGCGCAGGCAATTCTGTCGGCGATGCAGTGTCCGGCGTCTTCGATCTCGATGATGCCGGGGTGATCCTCATCGCCATCGGCGTGCTCCTGACCGCGATCTTCGGAGCGGCGATCTACCTCGTTTATATCGCTCCTCATATCCTGTCCGAGGCGGCGTTCAACTTTCTGCTCGGCACCAGTCTCATCCGGAGCTACAGGAAAATTAACCACCCCGACTGGATGGGAAGCGTTTTCCAGGACACCTATAAGCCCTTTGTCGGCGTTCTGCTGATCTCCTTTGCCGCAGCATGGGTCATTCATGCATACGCGCCGAACATCACTAAAATCTCGGATCTGTTCACACGGTAGCGGGATGTGGTCTCCGTGTGTTGTATTGATGGTGTTCGAATGGAAATAGATCCAGAATGACTCATTGGGAGGGTGGACCCATGGTCAGGAACCGCATCATCATACAGAGAACACATCTGCGGTCGCTGTATCTGACGCTTGGTCTGTTGGCGCTTTTCTCGCTCATCCTGACGCCTGGATGCGCCGGCAGGATCATGAAGCAGGAAGGGCCGGCAGTGCCGACGGTGCCGCATCAGCCGCCGCCTTTTTCCGTTCCCGCGGAAGCCCGCAAGGTCGCAGCGACCAATCTCGACGAAGTGCTCGCCAAGAGCGCCAAGAGCAGATGGATGTCGGTTGTCGTGCGGCTGCAGGCGGAACGCGACAAGCGCGGCCGGGCGACGCCTGAAGCGGTCCGGTCTGCGCAGAAGGCCCTGCAGGAAGGCCTGAGCGGGACCGCGTTCACGGTGAAGCACCTGTTTCGCCACATCCCTTACGCGACCCTTGAACTGGACCGGACCGCTTTGCTAAAGCTCGCGAAGCTCAAGGTCGTAGCCGGTGTGTCGGAAGAAGCGGAGTACTATCCTTTTCTTGCGCAAAGCTCGGACATCGTGGATGCCTCCTGGTCCTTCAAGCAGGCCTTCTCGGGCAGGGGCGCGGCCGTTGCCATCCTGGACGGCGGGACCGTCCATCATCCCTTCTTCGGAGACCGTCTTGTAGAGGAGTTCTGCTTTTCCAGCCCCGGCTCGGACACCTCCAGCCTCTGCCGGCACGGCGCGGCAGTCGATTCGGGTTCCGGCGCCGCATGCGCCTTCCCGCAGCATTGCGAGCACGGCACGCACGTGGCCGGCATCGCGGCAGGGGACGGCAGTTCATTTTCCGGGATAGCGCGACAGGCGGACATCATCGCCCTGAACGCATCGGTCAGAAAATCCTACCTGATCTGGCAATTCGATGGCTTTCTGAATGGCGATCTCGTTGCCGCGCTCGAGCAGGTGCTCGATCTCACGGACACGCGCAACGTGGCGGCGGTCAACATGAGCCTTGGCGGAGATCCGTGGGTCGAGGGGACCTGCGATACGTTCTCCGAGAACGAACGATCGATCAAGGAGGTGGCGGACCTGCTGAAGCAGGCAGGCGTGGCCACGGTTGCCGCCTCGGGCAATGAAGGGGAGGTGAACAAAATAGCGTCCCCGGCGTGCATATCCTCGGTCATCAGCGTCGGATCCACGGACAAGCATTCGGTGGTTGCGGCCGATTCCGACAGCTCCGGTCAGCTGGATTTCCTCGCGCCCGGCGTTAACATCGTTTCATCCGTGCCCGGAGGATTTCGCGCTCTGAGCGGCACCTCGATGGCCGCGCCTCACGTGACGGGGGCATGGGCCGTCCTGAAGGCCGAAAAACCGGCGGCGCGGGTCGATGATATCGAGGCCGCTCTGAAGCAGTCCGGAAAACCGATCACCGACGCGCGGCAGCATCGCATTACTCCGATGATCCAGGTGGAAGAGGCGCTGCATCTCGTGCTGCTTCCGGAGGTGCGAATGTTTCCCGAGAACGGCGACTACCAGACCCCCCTTGAGGTCCAGATCGACGTTATAGACCCGGTCGGTTCTGCACGGGACTTGAAGACCTGGGTGACCACGAACGGTCACCTGCCGGAGGAGAACGCACCGGGGTCCGTGCTCCTGTGCGAGGATTACCATTGCGATTTCAGCGTTCTTACGCTTCAGCAGCACGGGATCGTACTGGTGCTCGCACGGGCCTTCTTTACGCTTCCCGACAACACGCGCGCCTCTTCCCAGACCGCGACAGCTGTCTATATTCTTCGCGATCCCCTTCCGGGTCCCGCCTCGGTCCTGGCAAGCGACGGGACATTCACCGACCGGGTCCGCGTGACCTGGACAGCGGTCCCCAATGCGGACAGCTATGACGTGTTCGCGGGTTTCAGCAGCGATCCGCCCGACCGTTTCGCCCAGCCGCTCAATACCACGCCTGTCACCGAAACGACCTTCGACCATTTTCCGGGCACGGGCACCGGTGACGTCCTCAACTATTTTGTCCGGGGGCGTGTAGACGGATTTCCTACACGATTCGGCGGACCCGACACGGGCTACGCACAGGTCGGGTCGATTCTGGTCACGGCCACGGACGGCACGGACGCGCAAGGGGTCAGGCTTACCTGGGACCCGACAACCTGGAAATCTCCGGGCCTCCATGCCGTATACGAAGTGTACCGAAGCACTGATGCCGAACCGGGCCACGCTGCCCTCATTGCCCGGCTCGAGGGGACGTTCGTCAACAACTATCCGGCCGGTGTGATCATCACGCCTGCACCCCGCACCTATCTCGACCAGAACGTCACTGCCCAGCAGACCTACTTCTACTGGGTCAAAGGCATCGATGGGGCAGATTCGTCCCGACTGGGTGACGGGGAAAGCGGCTTCTTTTCCGGGCCGTGACCGTTCCGTTTGCCCAAACCATGTCTTTTTCTCATGTTCCGGCATACGCACAGAACGGAGCGGGAACAATGACAAAAGCGGCATAATGAGAACAGTCGACAGATGCGTCGGGCCGAAAGGCGGAACCCGACCTGCAGACCCGCGAACCCGGTCTGCTCATTCTTTGGATCATGGATCGATAATACAAACAGAGCCATTGCGGGGAGCATGACGTGGAAAACCGCGCAGTTCCCAAGCGTATCAATCATGCATTCCGAGGAGGCGCACAATGTGACCACTGTCGTCAATCATCTGCTCCCCTGTGGCTCGTCGGGATCAACAGGGGGTCCGCTTCCGCCACGGCTGCGGCCATCGCCTTCAGCAATGAGGACTTGGGGGGATGGTGCTTACCTCAACGGTAACTTCCCTGAAGACCGGAGCTGTGCCGCACCAGAAGCTTGAAGCCGTACGCATCCCTGTGCTGGTTTCATCCTGCCGGCAGGGCCCGTCTCTTCGTGCAGAAAAAATAAGTAGCAAAAGGGTGCATTTCCCACCAAAATCTGACATAATAATGCTCATGACAGTCAAGGCGCTACCGTGCCACGAGGGGGCAGGGGGAAGCTTGCTGCGGGGTGCGATGGCGTGGGTCCTATGAAATCACTGAACCTGAAGACCAAAATGACCGTCGGCGTGTCATCGATCGTCATCCTATCGCTCGCCCTTGCTTCTTATTTTACGATCTCCTACTTCGAAAAACAGCTCAAGGCCACGGTCGTCAGGAATCAATTCCTGATGACGTCGGTGGTGGCGAACCAGATCGACAGCAAACTGCTCACCGCCCACGAGCAGCTCATCCTTGCCGCAAATGAAGTTCCTCCTGCGGGGCTTCGTGATCCCGAGCAGGCCCAGCGTTTCCTCGACAGCAGGATCACTCTCCGAAGCACCTTTGACAATCATGTCGGTCTCTTTACTGCCGCCGGGACAGAGATTGCCGAGACGCCCTTCGACCCGAACAGGCGGGGAATGAATTTTTCCTACCGTCCCTATTTCAAGAAAACAGTTGAGACAGGGAAGCCGGTGATATCCGACCCCTACCTCTCCTCCCAGGCCCACGGTCATCCGGCGATCATGATGACCGCGCCGATCCTGCGAAAGGACGGCAAGCTGGCCGGCATGCTGGTCGGGAGCATGGACCTCATGGGCGAGAATATCCTGGGGGACATCGCGAAGATCAGGATCGGGAAGGAGGGGTATCTGGCTCTCACCACGGCCGACCGCATACTGGTGATGCATCCCAACAAGGACAGGATCATGAAGCCGATACCCCTGGGGAACAGGCTGTACGACGCCGCAGTGGGCGGATACGAAGGGTCCGACGAAACAATAACGACAGCCGGCATCCCCATGCTGACCTCCGTGAAGCGCATGAAGGTGAACGGCTGGATGATGGTCGCCAACTATCCCCTCGCCGAGGCCTATGCGGCCATCAGCGAGATGAAGCGGTACCTGCTTGCGGCCAGCGTTACCGCCGTCGTATGCGTCTTCTTCATGACCCTCTTCCTGATCCGGCGCTTCACGGCCCCGCTCGCCCAATTCACCAGCCACGTCATGGATCTTCCCGTCAAGCGGGGAGCTGAGAAGCAGCTCCATCTCGAAACACGCGATGAGATCGGGACCCTGTCTCAGGTCTTCAACACCATGGTCGTTGAACTGGACCAGCAGCAGGACTCGCTCCGGGAATCGGAGGACCTGTTCCGCAGTCTATCGGAGAAATCGCTGGTCGGCATTTACGTCATCCAGGACGGCCTCTTTCGGTATGTCAACCCGCGCTTTGCCGAGATATTCAAGTACTCCCAAGACGAATTGACGGAGAAACTCGGGCCCAAGGACCTCACCCATCCGGATGACCGGACGGCTGTGCAGGAATACATCCGGAAGCGGATCAGCGGAGAGGCCATGTCGGTCCATTATCTGTTCAGGGGTTTGACGAAGACACGCGACATCATTGATGCTGAAGTGTACGGCTCGGCAACGGTCTACCAGGGGCGCCCCGCAATCATCGGGACGGTGATGGACATCACCGAAAGGAAACGGGCCGAGGAGGATCTCCGCGAGAGCGAGGAGCGGTTCCGGGAGCTTGCGGACTCCCTTCCCCAGACGGTCTTCGAGATCGACAGCGAGGGGAGATTCCTGTACGTCAACCGGGCGGCTTTGGAGACGTTCGGCTACACGAGGGTTGACGTGGAGCGGGGGTTGAACGTCGCCGACGTGATCGCGCCCCAGGACCGCGAGCGGGCCCTGCAGAAAATCCAGGAAAGAATGCGGGGAAGCCGGAACGAACATCAGGAATACATGGCCATCCGGAAGGACGGCACGGCCTTCCCGGGTACGGTCCATGCGATACCCATCGTCCGCGACAACCAACTGGCAGGGCTGCGGGGGATCCTGATCGATATCACGGACCGCAAGCGGCTCGAGGCCGAGGTGCTCCGGTCCCAGAAACTGGAGTCCATCGGGGTCATGGCAGGCGGCATCGCACATGACTTCAACAACATCCTGACGGGCATCCTGGGCAACCTCTCGCTTGCCAAGATACGGCTGGACCGGAGCAATCCGCTTTACCAGCGCATTGACGAGGCTGAGAAAGCGTCCCTCCATGCGAGGGACCTGACACAGCAGCTCCTCACCTTTGCCCGGGGCGGGAGCCCGGTCAAAAAACTGATCGCTCTCGGCCCGCTGATCCGGGATGCCGTCGGCTTCGCGGTC
>DATIZR010000102.1 GCA_035516965.1 Nitrospirota bacterium | reverse complement strand
GCGGAGGACGTTCGTCTTGAAAGGCGATGAAAAGGGGTCTTACTGGGATACTGACTGTTCGATCGGTCTTGCTTTGAGACCAGGGCCGAAAATTGCAGGGGCTTTCATTCAGGCAGGACATGTCCACTTGTGCTGACAGGGCAGGGGCGGCGCCGTGGCATACATCCACCGCCCCGATGGTTGCCTTGCCGCCATGACCAGCGGTCATCAGAGGCAAGGCAGGGGGAACGACGATGCCAATGACGATTGTCAGCAGAACAATGACCGCTTGCCATCTCATGATCATACTATAAAGACCTGCATGTCTCTTTGTCAACGTAAAGTTCTAATTTTATGTTGCCGGACCCTGTTATTTATTAACAGTCTCATAATGGAACGGACATCGCACTGTCGTCTTTAAACCATTCTCCAATGCTGTCATTCCGGGCTTGACCCGGAATTCAGCCTGCACCCAGCATTTACGGGCCTGTGGCCAGTGCTTATGAGCGCGTTGCTCGAATACGGGCCATGCCCAGCGCGAGTGCAGGGTGTGGTTTTTCGCTTAGATCCTGGATTCCTGCTTTCGCAGGAATGACGAACTAAACGGTACAGCCAATTATGAGATCATTGATAAGAATGCAGCGCAGTGGTTGTTCGGCGAATCAATAGATGATCCACTCGCTCCGCTTCACCAGTTCCGGCTTCGGACCTTCAGAGAGCTGGACCACGTAGCAGCCCTTCGAAGCATAGCGCTGTCCGGTGCCGAAGCTCATGCGCGGATAGGGCACCTGCACCACGGTAAGATCGGGCGTTTTTTCTATCAATTCCAGAAAATAATCCCGGTACACATAGTTTCTCATGGCGGCAAGGGCGCCGGTCAGCGTTGAAAAGAGGGAGCGCATCTTGAACTCGATGTCCAAGTTGGTTATTGGCAGGTTCAAATTCCTGAGCGAAGTTTCGATGGACTCCCGGTATTTCCGGGCGTCCTGGGGCAGTGTGTAGGGATAGGTGAGATAGACGGACTTCCTGGCCTTCTCAGGCAGGAGATACAGGCGCTGGCCCAGAAGGCTGGATGAGGCAAAGATCATTTCGGGCATGGCCTTTGTCTTCACCAGGTTCTCCAGGTCGGGAAAGTCATTTGCATCCAGCCATAGCAGAACAACGGTATGCCTGTATTTGTCTGCCAGCTTCTTCCAGAAGTCAGCGGTCAGGGTCTCTTCTCCCAAGGCAACATCGTCGGCCGGCCGGCGCCCAAGGCCGGTCCAGGCGCCCTGAAAGGCCTTCGAGAGGGCGGTGCCGGCGCGGTTTTTCCGGAATACCTGCACAACGCGTATGTCCTTCGAAAGATCATCCCGGGAGTTGAGATATTTCGCCGATGTTTCACCCTCCTGGTACAGGCCCTTTGAGAGGTAGAACGTATACCAGTCCTTCTCCGAGATCACCGGGTAGTCCGTTATCGGGAAGACTGACGGGACCTTGTGGTCCTCGCAGAACCGGTGGACGGGCGCCCAATCTCCGTAGGTGATACCGCTCAGAATGGCGAAGACAGGCGCCTTCTTGTAGTATTCTTCCATTTGCCCTTGCCAGGTCCCGGAAGGCCCTTTCAATTCCCATACAACGAGCGATAAGGCCCGCATTCCCCGCGAGGTCCCTTCCTGGAGATAGGCCCCCGTTCTGACGCTGAATTCCGAAGTCCTTGACAGGCGCCGGTTGCCGATATAGCGCTGCAGGGGGCCGAGCATGGACTGCCGGTCCTCCTGACTGACCTCATCGGTAATTATCGTGGCAAATCGCAGGCTCGTATCCGTGACGCCGGGCTCAAGCCCGGACGACAGGTTCCTGAGGTAGAAAACCATGATTGCCATGTCGCGGTCGTTCAGATCGTACACCGGCATGGCCGTGTTCATTTGCCTGCCCGCGGGGTCCACGCCGGTCCGCATGGCCCGGGCAAGGGTCTCGTCCGTGTAGGCAGGGCGGAAGAGATCATTTGCCTGAAGCTCCGTGGCCTGTTTTGTCAGCGGTATGCCCTTGAACTTGGACAGCGGCAGATACAGCCGGGTCCCGTCGATGGGCGGAGTTCTTATTGTCCCTTCCGAGCTGCCGAAACCGCTCCTCTGGTGGCAGTTCGAGCAGGTGAGCTGGCTGCCTGCAACCGGTACATCGCCCTTGACGATGGCCTGCAACGGCTTGCCCGACGGAAGGATACCGTCGCGATACATCTTTTCGCCCAATCTCATGGCCTCTTCCGGAGGCACCCCGGCGACCGAAGCCGACGCAGACGTGCCTGCAACAGCAGTTCCTGCGTGGGCAAGGAGAACAAAGGCAAGGACCCCCGTCATGAGAGGGCAGCCAATGATCTTCAGGAACGCCGGCGAGGTCCGCGTCATTGCCGCACCTTCTCGTACTCGACCAGGAGCTTGTTCGTGCCGATGAGGCCGTAGATCCGGACCCAGCGGCTGTCGGTCGGCGCTTTCAGCAGGATGACCGGGGGGTGGTCCATCTTATCCCGGGTAAAGACGTTGAAGGCCCGGAGCACCCGGTCAATATCCGTCCGGCTGCCGGAAAGAAAGTCCCATCCCGGCTTTGCCTGGTATCGCTTCAGGTAGGCTTTCATTTCCTTCGGTGTGTCGAAGTCCGGGTCTACCGAGATGGAAACGAGCCGCGCCTTTCCCGACTCCGCGATGATCGTCTTCTGGAAGTTCATGAAATTCGAGGACAGAACAGGGCAGATGGTGGTGCAGGTCGTAAAAACAAAATCCACGAGGACCGGCCCGTCATAGACAAGGTAGTCCCTCAGCTTGATTCGTGCGCCATCCTGGTTGATCAGTGTCACATCGGGGATCTGATAGTTCTCGACGGTCCTCGTATAGGATGGCTTGCTCTCGGCCGTTGCCTCGGCTGTGAGGCAGGAGCCGATCAGCAGGAACGACATGATCGGGACGGTCCAACGGAATGACATGCATGATCTCCTTGAGGTTGAAAATATCTGCTCACGGCGGCTTGCCGGTCACTCATCCGCCGTCGCGTGCTGACACTATAAGGACAGCCATGGGTTGTTGTCAATATGATTTTCCCGCGCTTATGCGCAGGGCGCTCTTTATACGGGTTTGAAGCGCGAAGGCTGTTTTTCGGCCTCTTCCCGCTTTTTTCCTCATGAAAAGGCCAAGTTCCCAGTTGACACCCCCTGGTAAATGCTGTACTTTTAAACATGAACGGAATTGTGCTTGCAGGCGGAGAAAGCCGGCGCATGGGCAGGGACAAGGCCTTCCTCAACGTTGCCGGCCTGCCCATGATCGAGCACGTGATCCGCGCGCTCCGCTCCGTTGCCCGTCACATCATCGTTGTTACCAACACGCCCGAAGCATATGCGCGCTATGACGTTGAAGTGACCGGCGACGTGAAGGACAGGCGCGGTTCGCTCGTCGGGCTGTATTCGGGCCTGCTCCGGTCTTCGCAGGATTGCAACATCGTGGTCGCCTGCGACATGCCTTTCCTGAACCCCGGGCTCCTTTCGTACCTGGCCGGTCTCGCCGAGGGACACGATGCCGTCGTGCCGAAGCTCGGGGAGCTTGTCGAGCCGCTCCACGCCGTGTACCGCCGGAGCCTGCTGCGCGTTATCGAGGAAAGCATCAGCCGCGACCAGTGGAGGATCGGGAGCGTTCTTTCAGGGCAACGGACACGCTACGTTACGGAAGAGGAAATCGACCGCTTCGACCCGCTGCGGCGGTCGTTCATCAATCTGAATACGCGCAAGGAATACGAGGAGGTAACATGTTCGGACTTGGATTGCCGGAGCTGATCGTTATCCTGGTTATTGTCGTTGTCATATTCGGCGCGAACCGCCTGCCCCAGCTTGGCGAGGGGCTGGGAAAGGCCATCAAGGGCTTCAAGAAAGGCCTGTCTGACTCGAATGATGAGACCGGCAAGAAAGAGAACAAGGGTTAGCTTTCCCGGCCTTCACCCATGAAGTGGGTCCTGGCAGAAGGAGACAGGGCCGCGGCTGCGGTCCTGTCTGAAAACGGTTTTCACCCTCTCGTCGCCAGGCTCCTGGTGAACCGCGGTATCACGGATCCCGCCGCCGCCCGCCTGTTCCTTGCTGCCGATCTCTCGCACTTGTCGCCGGCTTCGATCTTCAGCGGGATGGAGCGCGCCGTCGGACGCATCCAGCGGGCGCTGGCGGACCGCGAAAAGATCGTCGTCTACGGCGATTATGACGTGGACGGGGTGACCGGCGCTTCGCTCCTGTACCTGGTGCTTCGGGACCTGGGCGCCGATGTGGGGCATTATATCCCGGACAGGATATCCGAAGGATACGGGCTCAACGCGCGGGCGCTGGAAACGATCAGGGCTACCGGCGCCGGGCTGGTGATCACCGTTGACTGCGGCATCAGCGCGATGCGCGAGTCCGTAGCAGCGCGCTCCCTGGGGCTTGATCTCATCATCACCGATCATCATGAGATCGCACAGCCGGACGGGCCCGTGCCGGGCACGGCAACCCGCGCTTTTCTTCCGGAAACCGCCCTCCCCGACGCCTTCGCGATCCTGCATCCCTGGCTGCTTGCGCCCGATACGGCCCCCGATATCCGGGAGCGGGTGAAGGGGCTGACCGGGGTAGGTGTCGCGTTCAAGCTCGCGCAGGCCCTGTTGAAGACGGATGCCCATGACGAGCGGATGCAGTCCTGCCTGGACCTGGTCACCCTCGGCACCATTGCCGATGTGGGACGGATCACGGGCGAGAACCGCGTGTTCGTGAAGCACGGCCTTGACCGGCTGTCTCGCGGGGATGGCACCGTGAGGCCCGGGGTCGCGGCCCTGAAAGAAGTGGCCGGGCTCGCCGGCAAAAGGATCAGCGCGGGGAACGTGGGGTTTGCGCTCGCTCCGCGGATCAACGCGAGCGGAAGGCTGGAGCGGGCGGACATGGCGTTCCGCCTGCTGACGACCGAGTCCCCGAAGGAAGCCTTGACCATCGCGTCGGCTTTGGACGAGGTGAACAAAGAGCGGCAGACCGTCGAGGGGCTCATCCAGGAGGATGCCCGCCGTCTCTGCCGGGAGCAGGACCTTGCATCGATCGGCGCCTTCGTGCTTGCTTCTCCGGACTGGCACCCGGGAGTCATCGGGATCGTTGCTTCCCGGATCGTCGAGGAGTTCTACCGCCCGACGGCCCTGGTCTGCATCAGGGACGGTGTGGGCAAGGGGTCGGCGAGAAGCATCCCCGGATTTGACCTGTACCACGGGCTGCTGCAGTGCGGCGATCTGCTGCTCGGGTTCGGCGGCCACAAATACGCCGCGGGTTTCACGATCGCCGAGGAGCGGATCCCGGAATTCCGGGAGCGGCTGAGCTCCCTCGTGCGGGACGCGATGGGGAACGACGGCTTCCTGCGCACGCAGATCGTCGACGAGGCGATAACCCTCGATGAATTGAGCCTGGACCTGCTCCGGGAGATCGACCGGCTTGCGCCGTTCGGCCAGGGCAATCCCGAGCCGCGGCTGGGGACCCGCGGACTGTCCGTCGTATCCTCCCGCATCGTCGGGAACAACCACCTGAAGCTCCGGCTCAAACAGGAAAACGGGACAGCCCTGGACGCCATCGCCTTCAACCGCGGCCGCCTGCTCGGGAAGCAGGTGCGGGACGGGGAGCGGCTCGCCGTCGTGTTCACGCCCCGCGCGAATTCCTGGAACGGGAACACGGCCGTGGAACTGGAGATCAGGGATTTCAAAAAGGACCGGGAAGGTCACGGCTCAAAGAACTGAGGAAATGCGTCTCTCGCAGAGCACGCGGAGGGCGCAGAGGTTAAAACCAAACGTTAAGTCTTGTTGTCCTGAGAGATTGATTTCTCTGCGAACTTTGCGCCTCTGCGAGAAAAGTTATTGCCTTTTTTAGAATCGGCTTTGTGTGAGGCCGAAGGGTTAAAAAATGCCTGCAGTACGTCTCGAAGACATCGTTGAAAGCATCCAGAGCTACCATCCCGACGCGGATGTGGACCTGCTCAGGAGGGCCTATATTTACTCCGCCAAGGCCCATCAGGGGCAGACGCGCCTCTCGGGGGAGGCCTACCTGATCCATCCCATCGAGGTGGCCGCCATTCTCGCGGGGCTGAAGCTGGACGTCCCGACGGTCGCGGCCGGGCTGCTGCATGACACGATCGAGGACACGGCGGTCACCCCTGATGAGGTCAAATCGCTCTTCGGCGACGAGGTCGCCATGCTCGTGGACGGGATGACGAAACTGTCCCGGATGGAGTTCCAGAGCCGGGAGC
Organism: Nitrospirota bacterium; assembly: GCA_035516965.1. NCBI lineage: Bacteria > Pseudomonadati > Nitrospirota > Nitrospirota bacterium. The sequence goes on along the minus strand of DATIZR010000102.1, from coordinate 8,377 downwards.
AGCGGGAGGCGGACAACTTCCGCAAGATGGTCGTGGCCATGGCCAACGACATCCGGGTCATCCTGATCAAGCTTGCCGACCGTCTCCACAACATGCGCACGCTGAAATCCCTTTCCCCCGAAAAGCAGAAACGCATCGCCCAGGAGACCCTGGACATTTACGCGCCCCTCGCCAACCGGCTCGGCATCTCGAAGATCAAGACCGAGCTCGAGGACCTGTCCTTCAAGCATCTCAATCCCGAGGCGTACAATGACCTCGTCAAGAAGGTCACCCAGCGCCGCATCGAGCGCGAGACCTACATCAACGAGCTCATCGAGATCATGAAGCGGCAGCTTGCCGAGCACGGCTACCAGGGCGACGTGAAGGGAAGGCCGAAGCATTTCTACAGCATCTGGACGAAGATGCAGAAACAGGGTATCGCCTTCGAGGACATCTACGACCTGATCGCGATACGGATCATCACGGACACCAAAACCAACTGCTACGCCATCCTGGGCCTCATCCACTCGCTCTGGACGCCGGTGCCCGGCAGATTCAAGGACTTCATCGGCGTTCCCAAGTCCAACCTCTACCAGTCGCTCCACACCACCGTCATCGGCCCCAAGGGCGAGCGCGTAGAATTCCAGATCCGGACCGACGAGATGCACCGCATCGCCGAGGAGGGCATCGCGGCGCACTGGCGGTACAAGGAACGGTCGGCCGTGAGCCAGCGCGATGAGCAGCAGTTCGCCTGGCTCCGGCAGCTGCTCGAATGGCAGCGCGACCTGCCCGACGCCCGGGAGTTCATGGATACCGTCAAGGGGGACCTGTTCCCGGAAGTGGTGTATGTTTTCACCCCCCGCGGGGACGTGAAGGAGCTGCCCCAGGGGTCGACTCCCGTGGATTTCGCCTACAGCGTCCACACCGACGTCGGCCACCAGTGCGTGGGCGCCAAGGTGAACGGCAGGATCGTGCCCCTCAAGCACGTGCTCCGGAACGGGGACAAGATCGAGATCATCTCCCAGGCCGGCCACACGCCGAGCCGGGACTGGCTCAAGTTCGTCAAGACCTCGAAGGCCAGGACCAGGATCAAGGCGTGGCTCAAGACCGAAGAGCGGAAGCACAGCATCCTGCTCGGGAAGGAACTGCTCGACAAGGACCTGCGCAAGCACGAGCTGAGCCCCTCCAAGGTGCTCAAATCCGATGAGCTCCTGAAGATCGCCAACGACCTTTCGCACAACACGCTCGACGACCTGCTGGCGGCCATCGGGTACGGCAAGGTCTCCGCTCATATGGTGGGGAACAAGCTGGCCCCCGACAAACAGCACATCGAACCGCCTGCAAAGAAACCGTCCCTGAAGCCGGGGAAACCCGCCGGCGGAAGCATGAAGATCGACGGCATGGACAACATGCTGATCCACCTCTCCAAGTGCTGCAACCCCGTTCCCGGGGACAAGGTGGTCGGGTTCATCACCCGGGGCAGGGGAGTGTCCGTTCACACGGCCGACTGCTCGAACGTGGCCGAGCTTGCCTTTGACAAGGAGCGGCTCGTTGATGTCTCCTGGGGCGATTTCCAGCCCGGGGCGCATGCAGTCAAGATCTCCGTCAGGACCGAGGACAAGCCCGGCCTCCTGGCCAGCGTCTCCACCTCGATCAGTTCGACGAATGCCAACATCACCCACGCCGATGTCATTACCGGCGAGGATAGCCAGGCAACGCTCAACTTCACGATCGACATCAAGGATGTGGAGCACCTGAACGCGATCATCAAGAACATCGGGGCGATCAAGGGGGTGCTGGACGTGAAGAGGGTGAAATCAGGGTAAGCAGCCGCTTCCTCAGCCACAGCCCGAGGCATCCCCCGTGCGTTCTCCTCCTTCTCGTTTCATGAGATTTCCGGAAGCTTCATCGCTTCCTTCTTCGACCCAATCGGGCATCAGTGCGTATTCCCGCCAGGCAATGACCGGTTGAATAAACTCAACAGGGAAACATCCTGCCGCCGGTTATTTGACATATTGAAAGGTTTACTTTCGGTTTAAATAGCGTCATTAAATTAAGCACTTCAAGCGATACATGAATGCAATGATGGAGGTCATTATGCGTCGTAAGATCATTAAAACCGATAAGGCGCCTCAGGCAATCGGCCCCTATTCCCAGGCTGTGGAGGCAGGCGGCTTCGTCTTCCTGTCCGGACAGATACCGATCGATCCAAAGACCGGTGCGGTGATCCAGGGTGATAGTAAAGCACAGGCCAGGCAGGTGCTCGAAAACGCACAGGCCATCCTGGTTGCGGCAGACGTCAGTTTTTTGTCTGTTGTAAAGTCCACCATCTATCTGAAGAACATGAGTGACTTCAATTCCGTGAACGAGGTCTATGCGGAATATTTCCCGTCCGATCCCCCTGCCCGCGCCACGGTCGAGGTGTCGCGCCTGCCGAAGGACGCGGCCATAGAAATGGAGTTTGTCGCCTGGAAAGGAAAGGGTTGATGGTTTGAAAAGGTATTTGTAGCCGTCTTTGCGAGCCGAAAGCGAGGCAATCTCGATTCATGGCCCGTGATACACCCCGTAACTTCGGTTTCAGAAATATCAAGAACTTCGAGATTGCCGCGTCGCAAGAATCTCTCCTCGCAATGACACCTGACGGTGTTTTTTCCACGCTGCACTCCTGCCTCCCCAGCCATGTGCCGGTGATCAGTTCGTATGCAGTTCAAGCCCTTTTCATTTGCATTTTTGTCATCAATCGTTTATTATTCGCGGCAATACATCTATTATTCCTATTATTCAAGAAAGTGATGCCCATGAAACGGAACCTTTTCTTCCTGTCTGCACCATTCATTCTGCTCTCATTCCTCCTTTCCGGATGCGCAACCACTTCAGTTCCTGTTGCCGACGTAAACAACCCTTCTCAGGATGCCGCTTCGGCAGTGCAAAAAGCATCGGGCAATGAAAACCCCTCGCTGACTTCAGCGGCCCCGGAAGCGGACCACGCGAAAGACCAGGCGCCGCAGGACCAGGCGAAGTCCGGCGTTGCCGTGAAAAAAGAGATCAATGACGACGACCAGGCCCTCCTCGACACTGCGCTGGAACTGACCGAGACCGCCCAGGAGTACTGGGAGGACAACGATCTGGACAACGCGTTCGAATCCCTGGACCAGGCTTTTGCACTCATCCTGTCGATCCCCAATAATCCGAGCAATACCAAGCTGACCCAGCAGAAAGATGATCTCAGGTTCCTGATCTCGAAGCGGATCGTCGAGATGTACGCCTCCCGCCAGGTTGCCGTGAAGGGAAGCTATAACGAGATCCCGATGGTCGTCAACGACCACGTGATGCGCGAGATCCAGTCGTTCCAGACGCTGGAGCGGGACTTCTTTCTGGAATCCTACAAGCGCTCCGGCCGGTACCGCGGCGATATGGTGAAAGCGCTGAAGGAAGCCGGGCTTCCCGAGGACCTTTCCTGGCTGCCGCTGATCGAGAGCGGGTTCAAGAGCAGGGCCCTGTCGCGCTCGCGCGCGTTCGGTCTCTGGCAGTTCATCCCCTCGACGGGATACAAGTTCGGGCTCAAGAGGAACGCCTGGGTCGACGAGCGGCTCGACCCTGACAAGGCGACGGCGGCCGCGATCGCCTATTTCAAGGAGCTCCACCAGATGTTCGGCGACTGGGCCACGGTGCTCGCGGCCTACAACTGCGGGGAAGGCTCGGTGGCGCGGGTGATCAGGGACCAGAAGGTCAATTACCTGGACAATTTCTGGGACTTCTACGAGCGCCTGCCGCGCGAAACGGCCCGTTATTATCCGCGGTTCCTCGCGGTGCTTGCGATCGTAAAGGAGCCGGAAAAGTACGGGTTCACCCTGGAGGAGCCGGACCAGCCGCTTCCCTATGAAACCGTCATGATCGAGAGGCCCGTGCGCCTGAGCGCCTTTGCCGAGCAGACCGGGATCTCGGTTGAGGATCTCTCTGCCTTGAACCCGGAACTCCGGCGCGACGCGACTCCGAGCACGCTCTATACGCTCAAAGTTCCGCCCGGCAAGGGGGAGACGGTCCTGGCGGGGATCGATAACCTGCCGAAGTGGTCTCCGCCCAAGGTGGAATACGTGGTTCATCGCGTAAGGCGCGGCGAGACGCTGTCCCTGATCGCGCTCCGCTACCGCACGAGCATCGACAGGATCGCGGAAGCGAACAACATCCGGAAGGGGAAATTGCTCAGGGTAGGGCAGAAATTGAAGATCCCGACGAGGAGCAGCAATACCTGAGATCGGAGAAAATCAGAAACAAAAGGCAGGCGATGTTAGCCTGCCTTTTTTATTTTAATAAACTGTTTGGCCACAGAGCGCACAGAGTGCATGGAGAAGGGACGGAGAGGGGGATGAGAAAGTAAGAAGATGCATGAACAAATCCTACCTTCTCGCCTCGGCAAGAATTATTATTAAAGGTCTTATTTAGAAACAACAGAGCGGAACCAATGGAGTAAATCAACAATTCTATTAAATGTCATTCCCGCGAATGCGAGAATCTAGTTCAGATATTTTATTATCCACAGATTACGCAGATTTCACAGATGAAACCACGCCGAAATTACTGGTTTTAAAATCTGCGTCCATCTGCGGCATCTGCGGATAAATTGGTCTTAGCATTTTCTGAGGGTTATTCATTTCGAGAAGTTACATTCGATTTTAAACTAGTATGAGGCTGTTGATAAGTCTTCTTCCCTCAACTCCACGATCGTCGCACCCCACCCGCCGCCGTCTTCTCCCGCTATCCGGAAGGACTTCACATAAGGCAGCTTTTCGAGGATCGATTCGACCGTTCGTCTGAGCGTTCCGGTCCCTTTTCCGTGAATGATGCGCACCTGAAGGATGCCGCGCTCGCGGCAGGCGGAGAGATAGTCCGGCACCAGGTCCTTTACTTCATTCGGCTGAAACGTGTGAAGGTCGAGGACGCCGTTGATGGGGAAATCCACAGGGTCAGTCATCGGAAGCATTATAAATCGAAGGTGACTAAAAATCGAGAGGGCTTTTGAGTTCCTTAATCGTTTTGCTCGGAACGCAGTGCGTGTAGATCATTGAGGTGCGGACGCCGGCAGGGCCTATGAGATCAACTATTCCGATATTGCATATTAGTCACGCTAAAATAACTTCACTACAATTTGAATATTAGTCGTTTGAAGCAAACTTAGCGATTTCAGGCAGTTACGTCAAGTTTTTTCTTAAATTCATTGACCGGCCAGTCAAGTCTATGCTACTCTATCCCGAAGAACTAATATCATGTTAGCTTCAGGAAAATACTGGCCGCCTACTTGGTCCAAGCATAAAATCACGCGTGTACTTTCAATGGAGGAAGACAAAATGAGATCAGGCCTTCTTTGGGCAGTGATTTATACGATGCTATCAATAATCCTGTTTGCTTGCAGATCTTCTTCAACGTCGCTTACTACTGATAATAGGTTGATCTCAATCACCGTAACTCCTTCTACTTCATCGGTCGGGATAGGCGGGAATGAGCAGTTCACGGCCATGGGAACATACTCAGACAGTACTACCCATGACATCTCATCCTCAGTAACCTGGAGTTCTTCGAATTCATCTGTAGCGCCAATAGACACGGCAGGCAAAGCGCACGGGCATGCTGCCGGAACTACGATGATAAGCGCGGTGTTCAGCAGTGTCTCGGGGTCGACGACTCTCGACGTTACAAGCAACCCCCTGGCCTGGACCTGGGTGGGCGGATCGGACACTGTTAATCAGACAGGCGTCTACGGCACAAAAGGCATTGCCTCAGCTTCTAATGTTCCCGGAGCGCGCGAACACTTAATGTCGTGCACAGACACCAATGGCTATTTCTGGCTGTTTGGAGGAAGTGGTTACGACGCGGGACAGGGTGGAGAACTTAACGATCTGTGGAAATTCGACGGTTCGAACTGGATCTGGGTAAGCGGGTCGGATACGGCATGGCAAGCAGGTATCTACGGGACAAAGGGCATCGGAGCTGCCTCTAATGTTCCTGGAGCGCGCTACGATTCAGAATTATGGTGCGACAAAAGCGGCAATGTATGGTTGTTTGGCGGCGGAAGCGAGGTTATTGGTGGCGTGAATTGTTATAATGATCTTTGGAAGTTTGACGGCACGAACTGGACCTGGGTGAGTGGATCAGATACTGCAAATCAGATAGGGGTGTACGGGACAAAGGGTACCGCTTCTCCTGCAAATGTTCCCGGGTCTCGTTTAAGAGCGACATCGTGGTCCGACATCTATGGGAATCTCTGGCTGTTCGGTGGAGAGTACTATGATAATGGCAATTCAAACTTCGTCTATTTGAACGATCTCTGGAAATTCGATGGCACGAACTGGACATGGGTAAGCGGATCAGATACAACAAATCAGAAAGGTGTTTACGGGATAAAGGGCATACCTGCCGCCATAAATGTTCCGGGTGCGCGCTCCGACGCCATTGCATGGACAGATCAGAGCGGTAACCTTTGGTTATTCGGCGGCTCCGGTTATGATGGCGCAGGCAACGGTGGCGGTCTCAATGATCTCTGGAAATTTGACGGTACGAGCTGGACTTGGGTGAGTGGTGCAGATATTGGGGTTTGGCAAGCAGGAATCTATGGAACAAAGGGCATTGCTTCTGCCTCCAATATCCCCGGTGCCAGAAGATCAGCTCCCGGATCGGTCGACAACAGTGGAAACTTTTGGTTGTTTGGCGGGTACGGTATCGATTCTCTCGGGAACGGAGGTTACCTGAACGATCTTTGGAAATTCGACGGCACGAACTGGACCTGGATAGGAGGGCCAGATGTCGTTGATCAGCCAGGCGTCTACGGCACACAAGGCACTGCTTCTCCGTTAAACGTCCCTGGCGCGCGCGCACGTTTTGCATCATGGACTGACAAAAGTGGCAATTTCTGGCTGTTCGGAGGTCGCACAGGTTATTATTCTGACGCGTTTAATGATCTCTGGTTATTTCAGGTTCAGTAACCGTGCTTACGCCTCTATAAGCAATTCCGGGAGACTTCGCACTGGTATACACCCGCTTGTTCCTGATAGTCGCTATTTTGAAACTGATGACAACCAGCCGGTCAACATCGACTCGCCTTGCGGCGAGTTACCGGCGCGTTAGCCCCATGACAAACTTAGGAAAGGACAGATATGCCAGTCGATAGTGAATCTACCGCAAAAGCCTTTTTTGTAAACAAGATTATAGAGCAGGCAGAACGCGAAGGGATCCCCTTATCCAAAGCGCAACGCTACACGCTTGCATGGTCTGAAACAGATCCATCTTTTGTTGTGGACATGGAGCTTAGCAAACAATGTGAAGCTGAAATACCGCAGCCAGAATATGAAAAAAAGATAAAAGGCTTGATTGAACGGATGTTCAAAAGAGATATAGAAACAAATAAAAGCCTGAAAGAGACTTATAAAGAGGCATACAAGACCCTGAAACAGGGCGATCATTTTATTTTAATCATGATCGGCGACGCTATAGGTTCAAAGTTGTCATGGTTTCGCTTATTCTAAACCGAAAAAGGCTAACGAAGCGCTCAAGACGGACAGGGTTTTACCGCGTCGTTTACCTTGAACGCTGTATTTCAGCCACCGAGGATTCAAAATGACTTTGTCCGAACCACCTCCTGGATGGGGCAGCGATAACTTAACAAAATATCTTGATGATGCCCGACACAATGCCTACGCGTCCTTTCACAACCTACGGGATGAGTATAGAAGATTGTCCGATATAGATACTGCTTTCAGAAAGGCAATTGATAGCTTGCTCAACACCGCAGATTGGTTTGCTGCGTTCTTCCTGCTGCGGTCACATTCATCTTTCCTTGCAGGTCTGAGTTTATCAATGAGTGGTCAAGTCCCTGAGGGCTATGCGTGCCTGCGACTTGCGCTTGAAAATTCACTATATGGCTTCTACCTATCAAAGAACCCATCGTCTCAAATAACCTGGCTTAATCGTCATGAAAGTGCGGAAGCGAAGAAAAAGGTCCGAGATGAGTTCAAAATCCGTGCCCTTCTGGCTTCATTAAAAACATCTAACCCTGCTGAAGGCACTGTGGTTGAAGCACTTTACGATCGTACAATCGACTATGGAGCCCATCCCAATGAGCGTGCCCTCATGCAGAATCTAAGGATGGAGAAAAGTGCGGATGGTGTGCAATTCCAAGTCGCCTACCTCACTGATGACACTATGGCATTTCGTTTGCTGGTGAAAACTGTTGCACAGGTTGGTGTCTGTTCTCTTGAAATCTTTCGCCTAATCTACCGAGAGCGTTTTGATATAACGGGACTGACCGACATGCTCCAAAAGCTGAAGCACGGGTTATAAGGACACGAGGAGCCAACCTGCGCCTCGACAGCGACGCGCCATAAGGCGGCGCGTCAGGCGCGTGTTA
>DATIZR010000101.1 GCA_035516965.1 Nitrospirota bacterium | reverse complement strand
AACGGCCTTCATCGCTTCGCCCTGGCTAAGCTGGTAGTTGCCCATGTTGTAGTAGGACGTCCACTGGTCGGGCCTAGCTGTTATGGAAGCAAGATACTCCTGCTCGGCTTTCCTGAGCTGCGCCTGATAGGCAGGCGGCGCGGTCATCCGCGGGAATGCTGCGATCCCTGCCGCTGCCCGGACCCTCACCAGACGGTACTCATCGCCTGTTGCTTCGATCAGGGCTTGCAAGCTCTCGGTGCTCGGCATCAGACCCAGCGCCTGGACCGCTGCGCCGCGAACGAGCGGTGACGGGTCCTTGGCCGCGGTGAGCAGCGCGCTCAAGGTCTTCTGGTCCTGCGTTGGGGAGATGAGGCGAATGAGCGAGGTAGCAAACACCTCGTCGTGTTTGGGATCATTGATATAGGCAAGCATATCCGTCAGCTTCGTCCAGTCCCGTTTGCGGGCCGCATCGATAAGCGCCGCGCGCTTAAGGATCGGCGCCTGGTAATCCCGGGCGCGCCACTGCCGCACAAGCTTATCGGCCCATTCCGCGTCTTTGTCTTTGTGGCAAGTGTTGCAGGCATTGGGAGACTTGTAAACAAGGGTCGCTGCCGGCGTTGGCGGAAGCATAGAATGGTCAGACCGGTTCATCCGCGCAAAAGCGGTCATTGGCATATGGCAGGAGATGCACTTGCTTCCCTCGCTCGACCCGGGATGGTGCGTGTGCGCCATCGGGTCCTTAACCTTGTCCTCATGGCAGGGCATGCAGGCGTTGTTGAACTTCTCCTGCTTGAACCGGTACCGGCCGCTGGAAGTATGGCAGTGAATGCAGTCGATCTGTCCCGATTTGGCGCAGGGGCTCATTCTCCACGAGGTCAGCGTATAGTTCTCGCCCAGGTCGCGGCCATCGGGATAGAAGTCGGGGTCTTCAAACGTCACGAGATCAAAGTGATCGAAGAAGCGGTCTCCCGACCTGTACTCCGTGGTCAGCGGGCTTGCCTTCGCATGACAGCTTGAGCAGAGGTCGCTCCGCTGCTGCTTCGTCATGATCTTGGTCCTGATGAGCCCGTACTCGGTCAGGGACTGGCCTTTTGGCCTGGCCTTCGCTATTTTGTTGTGCTCTGCTGAAGGGCCGTGGCAGGTCTCGCAATTTATGCCCGGCTCGTTCCAGGTGGTATGGTAAGTGTCCTTCTTGGGATCGTAATTAGTCGAGAGCTGGCTCACGTGGCAGCTGTAGCAAGCGGTGTTGAAAGTGTATGGCGACTCCTTCCAGCTGACCGTCTCGCCCCTCTCCCCTCCCGGGAAGTGCCGCATGCCGCTGGCAGCCGTGTCGAACCACTCCTTCTTGTTCACGTCATAGGCGACGGGAAGGGTCTGGAGCCTGCCTTTAGTAAATGGCGTCAGGAAGTAGTAGACGTTCTTGCCGCCGAGCACATGCTCGATCTTGTACTTCTTCGTCCCCTTCTGGCCGGTCTCGATCACGACGCCCTCATTGATATCGGCGCGGTACCTGTCTTTTCCGATCACGATCTCACCCTGCTGAGGCGTGAGCTGGATGGCAGCGAACCCCAGCGTGTAGGGCTGCATGGCAAGCCCATGCTTTGACGTGGACCAGAGCTGATAGAACTTCTCATGGCACTCACGGCAGCTCGAGGATCCGGCGTAGGGGCCGGACTTTGCTTCTTCGGCGTGTGATGGTAATGAGAAGAACAAACATATGATGAACAGGAACGTTCCTATACGCATGATGATCCCTTTCTCACCCTGCTTATGCATCATCTCGCCCCGTCCTCACGGCCGTGCCCAGGCGCTGCCGAATTGAACGTAGACGATCGGGTTGTCCGGGCCCCAGGCAACATCGATGCCCATGTGCAGCCCGTACCTGCTCGCCAGCTCATACCGGAACCCCACGCCGCCGCTCGTCACGGTGATCCTGTTGTCCACGCGCGTGAAGTCGTTCCAGGCAGCGCCCCATCCGCCGAAGCCGACAATGCTGAAGCGCTTCCAGAACTGCCACCGGAGCTCCGCCTCGATCTGCGCAACATCGTCCCCCTGGTAGCGAATTGCCTGCACGCCCCGCAGCTGGACATAGGGCCGCAGATAGAACGGAACATCGCCGGAACTCATCGTGCCTCCAGCCCTGACGCCGAAGGACAGCTCGGGATGCAGGGCAAGGAACTGCATAGCCGTGAGGGTCACCCTCTGGAACGCGTGATCACTGCCGAGAGCCGGGCTGAACAAGCCGGCAGAAGCGTCCAGGTAGGCGCCCTTCAGGGGCGTGAAGATGTTGTCGCGCGAATCAAAGGTGAGCGACACCAGCGCCCCGCCTACGTGAGACACGTTCTGGAACTGCGGGAGACGACTGTCGCCGGGGGCAGCTTCGAACGACACGTCGGTGACGGCTGCGACATAACCGAGGCCAGCCCAGACCCGCGAGTCCGCGATGCGATACTGACCCTGCAGGAACCCGCCCCTGGGCTTGAGGTTGTATGAGAGCGGGCGGTCCCGGACGACATCGTTCTTGCCGGTCCCGTAGAAGTCGAGGTTCACCGAGGCGGTGATAGCGCCTGCCAGAGTATGCAGCTGGTCGTTCATCCAGTACCGGGAGTCTGCGGCGAACGCGCCCCAGGTACCGTTCTCCGTGCCCAGGCCGCCAACGGCGGTGAGGTTCGGCCGCCAATGCCCGGCCTCTGCATTTTCCTTGTTCCGGTCCACGAATATCAGTCCGCCGGCAAGGCCGTAACCGACTGCCGGCTCCGTGATCGGAGACGCAATCGGAACAAATCCGTAGGCCTCATCAAGGAAACCGCTGAAATCGAGCCAGCCGTCCTGGGAATAGAACTGCGAAGGTTCAGCAGCAGCCGCAGCGGCTGACTGCCTCTTATCGACGCCGGTTTCCGTTGCTGTCGCGGCTTCGGCCCAAGGAGCGGCCAAGAGGAGAATGGCTGCTGACAGGCATGCGATCACGCCAACAACTATGTTCAGAGATCTCTTGATCAAAGGCTCCCTTCACAGATGAGACCCGTGTATTTCATTCTTCACGTTTCACTTCTTCAGCTGGTCCGCTACTGCCTGCGCCGCCTTTTTCGCCGCCTCGGGGTCGCCGAGGTAATAGCTGCGGATGGGTTTCAGATCATCCTTCAGCTCATAGACCAGAGGGATGCCGGTCGGTATGTTGAGGCCGACGATCTCCGCCGCGGGCACATTGTCGAGATACTTGACCAGAGCCCGTATGCTGTTCCCGTGTGCTGCAATGATTACCCGTTTTTCGGACCGCACGACCGGCGCGATGGTCTCCTTCCAATAAGGCAGAAAGCGCGCAACCGTGTCCTTCAGCGATTCCGTCAACGGCATCTCTTCCGGCCTCAGGTCCGCGTAGCGCGGGTCCCTGCCGGGATAGCGTTCGTCGTCCTTCTCGAGCATTGGCGGCGGAATATCGTAGCTCCTTCGCCAGATCTTGACCTGTTCCATCCCGTGTTTTTCCGCGGTCTCGGCCTTGTTCAGCCCCTGGAGCGCGCCGTAATGCCGCTCGTTCAGTCTCCAGTGGTTACGGACCGGGATCCACATGAGGTCCATCTCCTCGAGCACGATCCAGAGCGTCTTGATCGCGCGCTTGAGCACCGAGGTGAAGGCCATGTCGAAGACGAAGCCCTCCTTCCGGAGGAGCTTTCCCGCCTCGAGCGCCTCGTTCGTTCCTTTTTCGGTCAGTCCGACGTCCGTCCAGCCGGTGAACCGGTTCTCCTTGTTCCACATGCTTTCGCCGTGACGGAGCAACACGAGTTTCTTCATAGCACCATTCCTCTATTTCTTGAATATGATTTCTCCGCTCAATGCTTACGAACCCCCCCGAATCTTTATACCGGCTCACGCAGGGGTCAGCACGGGCGGTTTCTCAGCACACCGTTCGACGAACTGATGGATCAATATATGAATTACGTTGAATTCCTTCGAGTCTTTCGTTCTCTTTGAGCTGAGAAAGGTCTTGGTTTGGATGGTGCGCACAATTTCTTTCGGATGTCCTTCTCCCAAAGGAGAAACCCGCCGCGGAAAGCAAGGGAGTTGTCGCCTGCACGGCAGCCCGGCGGCAGCTTGTCCAGTTTATTGACA
>DATIZR010000100.1 GCA_035516965.1 Nitrospirota bacterium | reverse complement strand
GGCGGTGAAGGGCAAGGATTACGCCTTAGCGGAAGGCCCCCTGACGTTCGCACCCGGAGAGACGAAGAAGTCCGTGGAGATCGAGGTCCGCAACAGCGGGATCTACGACGAGGCGAAGACGATCGAGCTGGTCCTGAAGGGGGCGAAGAACGCCGTCCTGGGCGCCGGCACCGTCCATGCCTATACGGTCATTGACAGCCATCCCCGGCCCACCGTGGCGTTCACGGCGTCGGAGCAGCGCTTCAAAAAGAAGATCGGCACTGTCGTCATCGCCGCCAGGCTTTCGGCGCGCGCGGGCAGGGACGTGATCGTCCCCTTTGCGGTCAGCGGCAGCGCCGTGCCGGGAGGAGATTACACGATCACGCCAAGCCCCCTGGTGATCAAGGCGGGGGCGGAGCAGGCCGAGATCACCATCACGTTCAAGGACGGCCCGCCCCTCGAGGCCGACCGGACGATCGAGGTGAAGCTCTCAAAGCCGGGCAACGCCCTCCTGGGGACGCCGAGCAATTACCGGCTGGTTCTGATGAAGGACGCCCTCCCCACCATTGCGGTCCTGCCGTTCTTCAATACGAGCAAGAACAAGCACGCCGGCGAGATCCTGATGCTTCAGTTCGTCAAGGAGCTGAAGAAGCTGACCGACTTTGTCGTGCTCGAGCCTGGCATCGTGAGGCAGCAGTTCTTGAACTTGCGGGTCGTCATGTTCGAGGGGCTGTCCTCCTCCGACATAGACCTGATCGCCAGCAACATCAACGCTGACCTGATCCTGACCGGCAAGGTCGCCGACTACAAGGATTCTGAAAGCACGTGGGGAAAGCCGAAGGTGAATTTCTCGGTCATGCTGATCGAGCGGGCGACCAAGAAGGTCGTCTGGGCTTCCCAGAGCGAGAACCAGGGGGACGACGCCATCACCCTGTTCGACTGGGGACTGATCAATACCGCCAATGCCATGGTGTCCGAGATGGTTCAGGTCGCACGGAAGAGACTCTTCACCTGGTAGGCAGGGAGAACAAGCAGACGCAACCGGCGCTGCCGGAGGGCATTCCATGCCAGTACGAACGGGTAACTTGCAAAAAAGGGGGAAAGCATGCAAAAAACGTTATTCATAGCAACAGGAGTCCTGACAGCCATCCTGCTGGCAGCTCCGGGAGGGGCCGCTGCGGAAGCAGCAGCCGGCCCGGGGAGCGCGGCGACGATGGAACAGAAACCGGGCGCACCGGAACAGGGGATGATCATGCTCGTTCGCGATCCCCGTTCCGCCAAGCAGATCCGGGTGCCCGTCATGTCCACCGATTCGGCCGACCTTGCCGTCGCGGAGGTGAACAGCGACCGGATAACCGTGAAGGACCTGCGGGACGCCATTGCCGGCATCCATGAGGAGCAGGACGAGACCGGGAAAAAGGCCGCGCAGGCGCCCCAGGTCGACCTGCCAAAACTGCTGAAGCGTCTCATCGACGCCCAGCTCATCTACCAGGAAGCGCAGAACATCGGTCTCGACGAACTCCCCGAGGTGACGAACACGATCGATGTTTTCAGGCAGGTGACGCTCAGGAACCTGGTGCGGGAACAGATCTGGAAGGACGTGAAGGTAAGCGACGCCGAATTTGACAAGGCCTATCGGGAGTCATCGAGAGAGGTGAAAACGAGCTCGGCGTTCTTCGAAAAGGAAAAGGATGCCAAGAAGGCCGCCGGGGCGATCAAGGCGGGCAAGAGCTTTGATGATGTCGTCGCCAAGGCCGTCAAGTCCGGAGCGGCGAAAGGGACCGAAACGGGCTCCTTCACGAAGGTCAGGGAACTCGATCCCGTCATCATCGCGGCACTGGACACAATGAAGATCGGGGCCGTCAGTCCCGTGAAGAAGATCAACCTGCGCGGGAAACCCTATTTTGTCCTCTTCCGCTACGAAGCGGAGCAGTTCGTCGACACTCCCGAGTTGAAGGACCAGGTGCGGCAGTCGCTCCTGGGGGAGAAGAGGACGAAGTCCCTGGGAGATTTTCTTGCCTCCCTGAACAAGAAGTACGTTACCTTTAACACGGCATTGATCGAGAGCCTGGACTACGGACCGCAGGGCCCGGGCCTCGAGAAGCTCTTGGAGGACCAGCGGGTCGTCGCGGAGATCCGGGGAGACAAGCCCGTCACGGTGGCGGATCTGTCCGACGGGATGCAGGAACGATTCTTTCACGGCATGAAGAGCCTGGCGGGACCGAAGCTGATCAAGGCCAGGCGGGATGCGCTCGAATCGGTGGTGCAGAAAAGGCTGCTGGTCCTGGAAGCAAAGAACCGGGGTATCGACCAGAGCGCCGAGTACCTGGACATGGTAAGGTCTTACACGCGCGACATCGTTTTCGGGCAGTTCGTGCAAAGGGTTCTTGCGCCCTCCGTGAAGGTGACGGAGGAGGACCTGCGCGCCTACTATCGCGACCACCGCAAAGAATATCTGTCCCCACCGCAGGTGAAGGCGCGCAGTCTCATCTTCAGCAAGAAGCCCGATGCCCTCTCGGCGATCGAGACGCTGAAAAAGGGCTCGGATTTCGCCTGGGTCAAAGCGAACGCGCCGGGTCAGGTGGCGGAGAACCCGGACGACGAGCCGCCCTTCCCGCAGGATTACGTTGCACTTAACTCGCTGGCAGGGGACGTGCAGAGGGCCCTGGAGGGCGCCAAATCGGAGGATACGCGGCTGTACGCAGGCCCGGGCGGCCAGTTCTACGTCCTTTTCGTCGAGGACATGGTGCCGCCCCGGGAACAGCCGTTCGAGCAGGTGCAGGAATCGATCCGTCCCACCGTGTTCTATGCAAAGTTGAACCGGGCCGTGGACGAGTGGATCGGAAAATTAAGGGCTTCCGCGGACATCAAGGTCTATCTCGCGGGCGCCGAGAAATAGCATAAACCCTGATGGGGCAGAGGAGAGCCATGGAAACCAAACAGTCTGTACGCAAAACGTTTCTCACCGCGTTGTTCCTTCTGGGCGGCGTCCTTCTCGCGACGGCCGGACCCGCCTTTTCCCAGTTCAAGTTCGAAAAAAAGGACTGCCTGGAATGCCACAAGAAATTCGCGGACAAGTACCTGGGGATGAAGAACGTCCACGCCATCGTCAAGGAGAAGAAATGCGATGATTGCCACCTGCGGCACGGCAGGGTCCCCAAGCTGATCCTGAAGAAGCCCGGAAACGAACTCTGCTATACCTGCCATCCGAAGGAGAAGCTCGGGCTGAACAAAGCGAAGGTGCACACCGCCGTCAAGTCGTCGAGCTGCACGAGCTGCCACAATCCCCACGCGTCCCAGGGGAAAGCGCTGCTCACGAAAGAAGGTGCGGCGATCTGCACGCAGTGCCATGCCCCGGAGAATTACGAGAAGAAAGTTGTCCATCAGGTCCTCAAGAAAGAGGGCTGCCGGGTCTGCCACCAGCCGCACAGCTCGGACACGGAGAACCTCCTGACCAAGGCGGAACCCGGCCTCTGCCTCGACTGCCACAGCGGCGGCGCGGCGGCATTCAAGAAGGCTCATGGCGGCTATCCCGTGGACGGCAAGGCGTGCACGCGGTGCCACAGCCCCCATGCGTCGACGGAACAGAAGCTCCTGAAAACCAGCGTGCATAACCCCGTCGCAACAGGAGGCTGCGATTCCTGCCATCAGCCCGCCGGAAGCGGCACGCCCTTCGCCACAACGCAGCAGGGCGCGGACCTCTGCTACCAGTGCCATGACGCGTCGGCCCTGAAGGCGGGGGGCACGATCGAGCATCCGCCGTTCAAGGACGGCATGTGCCTCTCCTGCCACGATCCGCATTCCGCGGAAAGTCCCAAACTGGTGGTCGAGAAGGGCAACAAGCTCTGCTTCAGCTGCCATCCCGACAAGGAAGCAAAGAAGGCGTACGGCCATGCGGCGGTGACCTCGGGCAGCGGGTGCCTCTCGTGCCACGCCCCCCATGCGGCAAAGAACAAAAAACTCCTGCTTGCAAAGGAGGGAGACATCTGCTTCACCTGCCATGCGAAGACCGCACAAATGAAGCAGGCAAAGGACGTCCATCCTCCCTTCGCCCAGAATATGTGCACTTCCTGCCACGACCCCCACGGAACGAATTTCGCCGGGATGCTCCGGACACGCATGGACTCCGTCTGCTATTCCTGCCATTCCGATCAGGAAACGGCGTTCCAGAAGGCGACGATCCACAAGCCGGTGGCCGATGCGAACTGTACGGCATGCCACAGCCCCCACGGCTCGAGCGAAGCACGGCTCCTGAAGGCGGCGGGCCCGACCCTCTGCTCCCAGTGCCACGCAGACCTCATGAAGGAGGCGGTCGGCGGCACGAACCATCAGCCCTTCAAGGACCAGAAATGCCTTCTCTGCCATGACCCGCATGCGAGCAACCTCACCGGCATGATCAAGGCCCGGCAGGACAGCCTTTGCCTCCAGTGCCACACGCCGATCAAGACGGGGCTCGAAACCGGGAAGAGCAAGCACGCGCCCGTCGCAGGCGGCGAGTGTACAAAATGCCACAGCCCCCACAAGTCGAAGCTTGCCAAGCTGCTCCTGGTCGAGGGCTCGGACCTTTGCCTGAACTGTCATGCGAACCTGAAGAAGAGAATGGCAGAGAGTACGGTCCATCCGCCGGCGGCCAGCGATTGCGTGCAGTGCCATCAGCCGCATTACTCCAAGGAATCGTCTCTGAACACCCAGGCCGTTCCCGCCCTGTGCGGCAATTGCCATGAGCTGGACGGCAAGGACTTTGCCAAGGACCATATCAACATCCGCTCGTCCGACATGGACTGCCGGGTCTGTCACGATCCGCATGCCTCGAAGGACCCGAAGCTGTTCAAGGAAAACATCCATCCGCCCTTTGCCGCACGGTCGTGCGAGGAATGCCATATCGTAGGAGAAAAGCGATGAACAGAACATACATGCGGAACTGGCTGATCCTGCTGGCGGTCGCCGCGGCGGGCATGTGCTGCACCAGCGCGTTCGCGGAGGCGCAGCAGAACAAGTTCAGGCTGAAGCCCGGTGGGCAGGGTAAGATCTGCCTGACCTGTCACACGACCTTTGAGGACAAATTGAAGCTGCCCTATGTCCACACGCCGGTCAAGGCCGGGCACTGCTCGGACTGCCACAGCCCCCATGCGTCTTCCCACCCCAAGATGCTGAACGCGGAGGTGAACCGGGTCTGCTTCAACTGTCATAAGAACATCGTTCCGGCGGCAGCGGTCAGCGGCCACAAGGTCGTCATCGAGGGCAACTGCGTCGCCTGCCATGATCCCCATGCGTCCAAGAACAAGTTCAACCTGGTGGCGTCGGGGAACACGCTCTGCTTCGGTTGCCACAGCGAGATGGGAACCGCCGTGCAGGGCGCGAAGTTCAAGCACAGCCCCGTCACGGGAGGCTGCCTGAACTGTCACAACCCCCACGGGTCCACGGATGCGGCATCGCTGCTGAAGAAATCCGTGCCCACCCTCTGCCTGGGCTGCCACAAGTCGGAAGCGCCTATTTTCAAGAAGCAGCACATGAACTATCCCGTGGCAAAAGGGCGGTGTACGACATGCCACAACCCGCACGGCTCGGACCGGGCCGGCATCCTCTTCACGAACGTCCACCGGCCGGTGGCCAACAAGATGTGCAACCAGTGCCATGAAGAGCCGACGTCGCCCACGCCCTTCGCGACAAAACGGCAGGGGTTCGAGCTGTGCCGCACCTGCCACAGCACCCAGCTGAGCGAGATGTTCAGCAAGAACCGGGTCCACTGGCCGCTGCTGGACAAAACGGGCTGCCTCAACTGCCACAGCCCCCACGCGTCGACGGCGAAATCGCTTCTCAAGAGCACGCAGATCACGGTCTGCGGGCAGTGCCACGCCGATTCCATCGAGCGGCAGATGCGCTCCGAGACAAAGCACGCCCCGATCAAGGAGGGCCAGTGCACCGCGTGCCATTCGCCCCACGCCTCGAACAACGTGTTCCTCTTCGAGCAGGCATCCTCGATCGACCTGTGCAAGAGCTGCCACAACTATGCACAGCATTCAACCCATCCTCTGGGCGAAGGCGCCATCGATCCGCGTAACCGGAACAGCTCTGTTGCCTGTGTCAGCTGTCACGGGACCCACGGGACCGAGAACAAGCATATGCTCTGGTATCCAACGGCCACGGACCTCTGCGTCCAGTGCCATACTCAGTATAAGAGGTGACGCCATGATGAGAAGCCTGTTCCTGATAATGGTCCTGACGCTGCCGTCGGCGGCGTTCGGGGCAGAAGTGATCCAGTTCCGCTATGTTGTCTCGGCGATGACCGACACGGCGGGTGTGAGCATCAAGCAGCCCGAAGGGGTCGCCTGTAATGACAACTCCCTTCTGGTCGTCTCCGATACGGCACGCGGCCGCCTCCAGCCCTTTACCGTGCAGGAGGGGTCGCTCAAGCCGGGGGCGGAGATCAAGGTTCCCTATCCGCTGCATGTGCGGCTGAACTCGAAAGGGGACCTTTTCGTACTCGACGGCAAACAGCGGAAGATCCTGCACTTCGGCCCGCAGGGCGAGCCCAAAGGAGATGTGCAGCCCCAGGGCATTCCTGCGCCGGCCGCGTGGATTCCCAAGAACTTTGCCGTGGGGCCGGACGATTCCCTCGCCATCCTCGACATCTTTTCCGCCCGCGTGGTCGTTGTGGACGCCGAGGGCAAGTTCCAGCGGCAGCTGCCGCTTCCGGCAAAGCACGGGTTCTTCTCGGACGTGGCCGTCGACCCCCAGGGCACGATCTTCGTCCTCGACAGCGTGGCAGCCGTCGTCTATGCGGCCGGCCCGAACGACAAGGAATACGCTCCGCTGACCAAGGGGCTGCACGACTACGTCGCGTTCCCCACGTCCATTGCAGCGGACAAGCGGTTCCTCTATGTCGTCGACCAGAACAGCGGGAGCGTCCTGGTCCTCGGCAAGGACGGAGCCATCAAGGGCCGCAAGCTGAGGATGGGCTGGAAGGAGGGAGAGCTCCGGTATCCTGCGGACATCTGCATCAACGGGAAGGGAGAGGTCTTCATCGCAGACCGCGGCAACAACCGCGTGGGGATCTATGCGTTGGAAACCGAGCATAAGTAGGCTGTCCGGTCGCCAAACGCGAGAGGCGCCGCTTTTCTTGGGGCCGGGTCTCCCGGCGAGGGAGAGGGAAAGACGTGCACCAGGCACCTCCTGAGAGGACGGGCGCGCGGCGGGAGCAACACCCCTGGCCGGCTCTTGGCTGGACCACGCTGTACGTGCTGGCGGCGGGCGCACTGCAGCGCAGCATTCCTTATCCGTGGGACAACGACACCGCGTACCATGCCGCTGTCGGACGGCTGATGCGGGAGCACGGGCTCCTGCATGCATTCCCCTGGACGCCGTTCAGCCTGTTGTCCGACCGGTACGCGGACAAAGAGCTGCTTTTTCATCTGCTCTTTGTCCCGGTCGCCGGACTCGACTGGGTCGTTGCATCGCAGATCATCGGCACGCTGGCCGGAGCGGCGCTGCTTTCCTCCCTTTATTTCGTGCTCCGCCGGGAGGGCGTTCGCTATGCCGGGCTCTGGGCGCTTGCTCCCCTGCTGAGTTCGGTCATATTCATCTATCGCTTCGTGCTGGTCCGTCCGCACCTGCTTTCCATCGCCCTGGCGCTGGTATTCCTTTGGGCGGCCGTACGCGGCAGGTATATCGTACTCGCGGCACTGTCGGCCCTGTACCCCTGGGTCTACGTGGCCTTTTGGCAGCTTCCCTGCCTGCTCCTGATCGCGGCAGAGACAGCCCGTTTTCTTTCGGAAGGGCGTGCCAGCTGGAAGCCCGCGGCAATTGCTGCCGCAGGCATTACAGCAGGGGTTGCGGTCCACCCCGATACGGCGAACCTGCTGGCCGTCAATTGGATCCATATGGCCGATGTCCTTTTCAGGAATTCCTGGATGGGCCAGCAGGGCTTCGACCTGGGAGCAGAGCTCGAGCCCCTGCCCGTTGCCGCGTGGGCGGGCGGGCTCGGCGCAAGCGTGCTCATGACCGTGTTCGCGGCCTGGGGAGCCTGGAAAGCCCGGCGGACGGACATTGTCCTGATGGCCTTTTCCCTGGCATCGCTCGGCTTCTGCGTGCTCACGGCCAGGTCGGGGCGGTTCGTGGAATATTTCGTCCCCTTTTCCGTTGCCGCGGCCGCGCTCGCCTCACGCCTGATCGCCTGGCGGTTCTTTTCACCGGCGGTCATCGGTGCTTCGGCGGTGCTGACACTGGGGATGGGGGCCGGGTTCTTCGCAGGGCTGACACAGAGGCCGAACGAGATGCCGGCAGACGTCGCGTCCTATCTGCGGCAGCAGATCCCCGAGGGCGCCCAGATATTCACACCCGATTGGGACCATACGGGATGGCTCCTGCTGACCCTGCCTGACCGGCGGTTCATGGTCGCCCTCGACCCGACGCTCTTCTATCGAAAGGACCCGGAGCGCTACCGTCTGTGGTACCGGATCTGCCACGAGGCGCAGCCCGATGCGGCAGATGCCATCCGGCGGTATTTTGGCGCACGCTATGTACTGGGCCTTCATATCGCCCAGAACAACGAGCTTTTCTATCAGTTGAGCCGGGACCCGGGCGTAAAGAAAATGCTCTACTCCGACAGCTGGCTGCTGTTCGATCTGGGCCAAACCGCGCGCCCGGAAGAGCCGCACGGACAGCTGCCGTCATCGGCAGGGACCCCCATTCAGAGATAACAGCGAGGATGCACAGAATGAAACTGTCAGTGGTAATTCCCGTGTACAACGAAAAGACGACCATCGAGCAGCTCGTCGACCGTGTCAAGGCCGTCAAGGTGCCTAAGGAGATCATCATCGTCGATGATTGCTCCTGCGACGGCACCCGTGAGATCATCCGCGGGCTGGCCGACGACATGGTCTCGGTGGTTCTGCATCAGCGCAACATGGGCAAGGGTGCCGCCCTGAGGACCGGCCTGCGGCATGCAACGGGGGACATCGTCGTCATCCAGGATGCAGACCTCGAATACGACCCCGGGCAGTACCCGAAGCTGATCCAGCCGATCCTCGAGGGCAAGGCAGACGTGGTGTTCGGCTCCCGTTTCGTCACCGGCGATTACCGCAGGGTGCTCTTCTTCTGGCACATGGTCGGCAACAAGTTCCTCACGCTTCTTTCCAACATGCTGAGCAATATGACGCTCACGGACATGGAAACCTGCTACAAGGCGTTCAAGCGGGAGATCTTTGATAAAATATCGATCGAGGAAAACCGGTTCGGATTCGAACCGGAGATCACCGCGAAGATCGCCAAACTCAAGCTCAGGGTCTATGAAACGGGGATCTCCTATGCCGGCAGGACCTATGCGGAAGGCAAGAAGATCAGCTGGAAGGACGGGTTCTCCGCGCTCAGGTGCATCATCAAGTACAATCTCCTGCGGTGATGCCGCGGTGTGCCCTGGGGCGGCACGAGAGGCCAATGCGCAGAAACTTCCTGACTCACCAGGTAACGGTCATCGTTCTCATCCTCCTCGTCGGGCTGCTGGCCTATGCGAACAGCTTCACCGTGCCCTTTCAGTTCGATGACGACAGTTATATCGTCAACAATCCCGCGATCAGGTCGTTCCACTTCATTTTTCATCCCGCCGCCGTCGACAGTCTTTTCGAGCGGTCCCCCACCGCCCTCCCGATCGCCCTGCGGTATGCCTTCACGACGCGCATCGTGGGATATCTTTCCTTTGCCGTCAACTATCAGCTCCACGGCCTGCACGTCGTTGGCTACCATGTCGTCAACCTGATGATCCATATCGCCTGTGCCGTGCTGGTCTACCTGATCATCGCGGCCACGTTCAACACCCCCTTCTTTGCCGCGTGGGGACCACGGGACGACGAGGCCCTCCGCGGGCTCATGGCGGCTGCCCCTGCGCTGCTGTTCGTAAGCCATCCCCTCCAGACCCAGGCCGTCACCTATCTGACCCAGCGATTCACCTCGCTGGCGGCATGCTTCTTCCTCCTGTCCCTGCTGCTCTATATCAAGGCCCGGACCGGCCTGCCGGGGTCCAGGCGCTTTGGCGCATATGCGGGGTCGCTTCTGGCCGCCGTCGCAGCCATGCTGACCAAGGAGTTCACCGTTACCCTGCCCGTTGTCATCGCGCTCTACGAGCTGTCCTTTCTGGACGGGAAGGCGCGGGACCGCGTGAAGGTCCTGGCGCCCTTCGCGGTCACGCTGGCGATCATCCCGGCGCTGGTGTTCTTCAAGCAGGGTTCGCTGAGCGCCCTGGACAGCACCATGCGCACCTTTACCGCGGCCGATGTGACCAACATCTCCCGCACCGACTATCTGCTCACCCAGTTCCGTGTGATCATGCTCTACCTCCGGCTCCTGTTCGTGCCCGCCGGTCAAAACGTGGACCACGATGTGCCGGTGTACCACTCTCTGTTCGCGTTGCCGGTGCTTGCCTCGTTCCTGGCGCTGCTGGCGCTTTTCCTGCTGGGAGCCTTTCTCTACGCACTATCCCGGCGGAACAGGGCATATCCGGAGCTCAGGTTTGCGGCGTTCGGGATTGCCTGGTTCTTTATCACCCTTTCCGTGGAATCCAGCGTCATCCCTCTCGGCGAGCTGGTGGCCGAATATCGCCTCTACCTCCCCTCGGTCGGCATGCTGGCGGCCGTTGTTTCTCTCGCATCCTTTGCGGCCCGGAGGTATTCGCGCGTAAAGGCATTCTCGCCCGTCGTCCTCCGTGTCCTGCTCGCCGCGTGCGTTGCCGTGTTTTCTACGGCAACCTTTCAGCGGAACCTCGTTTGGGCCAGCGAGACCGCCCTCTGGGAGGACGCGGCCCGGAAAAGTCCGGGCAGGGTGCGGCCCCATCAGAACCTCGGGCTGTATTACGAAAGCGAGGGCCGGTTGGAAGACGCCGAGCGGGAACTGCGGGCAGCGCTGCTGCTGGCCCCGGACAATTTCGAGCTGCACAATAACCTCGGCGTGGTCTATAAGAAACGGGGAGCCTACGAACCCGCCGCCCAGGAGTACCGCACCGTGCTGGAGCTCGCCCCCGGGGACGTCATGGCCCGTTACAACCTGGGCAATCTGTACCTGGAGCAGGGCCGCACCACGGATGCCGTCCGGGAATACGAGATCACGGTCGGCCTGATCCCCGATTATGACGAGGCGCACAACAATCTGGGCATCGCGTATCAGCGGGCGGGCCGGACCGCTGAGGCGGTCCGGGAGTTCGATCGGGCGCTGCAGCTTAATCCCAACAACGAGCACGCCCGCATGAACCGGGAGGCATGCCTCGGGAAGGCAGCCCCGGCAGCGACGGGGAGGAAAAAAGAGGCGCCCGGTCCGGCGCGCGCGGCCGGCGGTCGCTGAACACGGAAGGAATGCTGTCCATGCAGAGAAAAACGCTCAACGTGCTGTTCCTGATATTCACGCTGTCGGGGTTCTCCGGCCTCATTTACGAGTCGATCTGGACCCATTACCTCAAGCTGTTCCTGGGGCATGCAGCGTATGCGCAGACGCTCGTCCTGGCGATCTTCATGGGAGGGATGGCCATCGGCTCCTGGATCTGCGGCGCCTGGTCGCTCCGCTGGCGGAACCTGCTCCTCGGGTACGCGGTCGTCGAAGGCGCCATCGGGCTCATGGCCATCGGCTTTCACACCGTGTTCGACGGGATCGTCCGCTATGCCTATGTCAGCGTCCTCCCGCAGCTCGGCTCCCCCGCCCTGGCGGGCGCGTTCAAATGGACCGTGTCGGCCCTGCTGATCATGCCGCAGTCCCTGCTGCTGGGTATGACCTTTCCGCTGATGAGCGCCGGTATCCTGCGTTTGTCGCCCCGGGAGCCGGGCCGGACCATTTCGCTGCTGTACTTCACCAACAGCCTGGGTGCGGCGATCGGAGTGCTGACGAGCGGCTTCGTTCTCATCCGGCTCATCGGACTCCCCGGAACGATCCGGATTGCCGGTCTCATCAATATCGCCCTCGCCTGTGCGGTCGTGCTCGTGATGAGGCAGCAGGGAGCGCAGGGCCGGGCGGACGATGCGCCCCGGGATCCTGCGGAGGCCGCACCGAGGCGGGGCAGGACCGCCCTCTTCTTAGCCGCCTCCCTGATAACCGGCGCTGCCTCGTTCATCTATGAGATCGGGTGGATCCGGATGTTGAACCTGGTCCTGGGGACTTCCACCCACGCCTTCGAGCTCATGCTGAGCGCGTTCATCCTGGGTCTGGCCCTGGGCGGCCTGTGGATCCAGCGGCGGATAGACCGGATCGCCTCGCCCGGGCGGTTCCTCTCCTTCGTGCAGGTCATCATGGGGATGCTGGCGCTCTCAACGCTCGTGCTCTACGGGCAGACCTTCTCGGTCATGCAGTGGATCGTCAAGACGCTGAACAAGACGGACGGCGGCTACGCCCTCTTCAACCTTTCGAGCAACGCGATCGCGCTGGTCATCATGCTGCCGACGACGTTCTGCGCCGGGATGACCCTTCCGCTCATTACCTATCAGCTGCTCAAGCAGGGCAGAGGGGAGGGCAGCATCGGCGAGGTGTACGCGGCCAATACGGTCGGCGCCATCATCGGCGTTTTTTTCGCCATCCATGTCGGGCTGCCGCTCCTCGGCCTGAAAGGCCTTCTGGTCGTCGGAGCCGGGCTCGATATCGGGCTGGGGGTGGTCCTCGCCTGGCGCTTCGCGAACGCGGCCTCCCGCCTTGTCCCGGCGGCCGTGACCGCGCTGTCGCTGGGTGCGATCGCCGCCTCGCTCCTCTTCGTCGGCCTTGATCCCTATCAGATGGCTTCGGGAGTCTATCGCGACGGCCATCTCCACTCGTCCCGTAACGTGGACATCAAGTTCCACGCCGACGGCAAGACCGCGACGATCAGCCTGCTCTTCATGAAGGGCAGTGGCGAACTGGCGCTCGCCACGAACGGAAAGACCGATGCGGCATTGAACCCCGATGGCGCAGGACGGGCCACGTCGGATGAACCTACCATGATCCTGATGGGGGTTCTGCCCATGGCGCTGCACCCGCAGGCGAGGACCGCAGCCGCTATCGGGCTCGGGTCCGGCCTGACGACGCAGACGCTCCTGAGCAATCCCCGTCTTCAGCAGGTCGACACGGTGGAGATAGAGCGGCGCGTCGTCGAAGCATCCAGAATGATCGGCCCGCGCGTGGGGGCCGTGTTCAACGACCGGCGCAGCAGGATCTTCATCGACGATGCAAAGACGTATTTTTCGCTGCATAACGCCGCGTACGACATCATCGTATCGGAGCCGTCAAATCCCTGGGTCAGCGGCGTTGCCAGCCTTTTTTCCGAGGAGTTCTACCGTCTGATCACCCGGTACCTGTCCGATGATGGCGTGTTCGTCCAATGGATACAGCTCTACGAGATCGATGCCGACCTGATCATCTCGGTCCTGAAGGCCGTCGATGCCAATTTTGCCGACTATGCGGTCTATGCCACCAACGATTTCGACGCTCTGATCATCGCGCGGAAAAAAGGAAGGATGCCGGCCCTGGCCCCCGAATTCCTCGCGCAGCCCGCCGTTTCCGCGGCCCTTGGCCGCATCCGGGTCAGCAACGTCCAGGACATCGAGATCCGGAAACTGGGCGACAAGGGTTTCCTGCACAGGCTGCTGGATGCCTCTCCCATCCGCGCGAACTCCGATTATTATCCGGTCCTTGATCAGAACGCGGCCCGGGCACGGTTTCTCAAGGCCGATGCGTATGCATTTCACACGCTCACCAGCGCCATGCTGCCGGCCTACGAACTGCTGACCGGGAACGCTCCCTCCTGGAAGACTACGGACGTCACGCTTTCTCCGTACCTCACGAAATCGGAATTTGCCTTTACCGCGATGGCGCTGCGGGATTACAACCTGCAAGGGCATTTCGGCCCGAGGTACGGCGCGGTGCCTTCGGGTGTCGAGCGCCAGGCACGGACGCTCAGGCAGTCCTTTTCCGAATGCCTGTCGGGGCCGGACCAGACCAGGCACACGAACCTGTTCAATGTCAGTGTTGAAATGGTCCCCTATCTGCGGCCCCAGGAATTGAACGCCGTCTGGACGAGGCTCGAAACAGGCGCCTGCAGACGTGCCCGATGGGCCGAGGACCAGCACTGGATCGCGCTGTTCAAGGCTGTCGGGCGCCGGGATGGCGGCGGGATGGCGAACGAAGCAGAGGCGATCCTGGCGACGGGGGGGTCCTTTGACCCCCTGGAGGAACGCATGCTCGTTGCCAGCGCCATGGTGGGCTCCCTGATGCAGGGGGACCGGCCGGTAGCATTCGGGTACTGGAAAAAGTATCGCACCGCCCTGTTCAGAGCGGGCGAACCCGATCTGTTCTTTCGTCTGCTCGCGGCCGAAAGCACCCGTCCCGATTGACGAACCTTCCTGCCGAGGTGCGGATCGAGCAGGCGGCAGGAGACGGCCTCCAGACGGGGATTATTCGCATGACGGAGGAGTGAAGGGGGAATCATCATGCACCAGCTCATGTTGCGTCTTATCTATGCGATCTTTTTTCTGTCCGGGGCATCGGCGCTGATCTACGAAGTGGTGTGGGTACGGTACCTGAGCCTGATATTCGGGGGCACCCATCTGGCCGTAACAACGGTCCTGGCCGTTTTCATGGGCGGTCTTGCTCTCGGGAGCTATTGGATCGGCAAGAAGGTGGACAACTCCGGGAACCTGCTGCGCCTCTATGGATTCCTGGAACTGAGCATCGCCGCATCGGCCCTGGTGTTCGCGCTCCTGATGCGATTCTATCCGACGCTCTACGTGCCGGTCGCCCGGCTTGCCGACACCTCCCTCCTGTATCTCTCCGGTGTCCGCATCACCTTTGCCGCTGCTGCCTTGATCGTACCGACCACGCTCATGGGAGGAACGCTCCCCGTCCTTTCGGCCTTCATCACCAGACGGGTACGGGGACTCGGAAGCCGGCTCTCGTTCCTGTATGGTTTCAATACGCTCGGCGCCGTCGTCGGCGCCGCGGCCGCCGGCTTCCTGTTCCTGCCCCGGTTTTCGGTCGGTACGACACTTTTGATCGCCGTGCTGACAAATGTGCTGGTCGGCGTCCTGGCCATTGTGCTGCAGGGCAGGGCGCAGGCAATTTTCGACAATGTGGTCGCCGGAGAGGGCCGTCCCGAGTCTCCCGAGATTCCGCATGCCCCGGGAACGCAACCGACGGACCTTACTCCGCTCAAGCTGGTGCTCTGGGGCGTCGGGGTCAGCGGGTTTTGCGCCCTCGGGTACGAGGTCCTGTGGACCAGGATCCTCAGCATCGTTATCGGAGCAAGCGTGTACGGATTTACGATCCTCCTCATGGCCTTTCTTGCGGGAATCGGGCTCGGGAGCGCCGCCTATGGGCTTTTTCTCAAAGTGGCGGGAACCCGGGGGAGGGAGGCGACGGATCGCATCGGCGTATCCATTGTCTGGTTCGGCCTCGTGCAGATACTGATCGGCCTGTCAGCCCTCGTCGCGTCGATGTACCTGAGGAGTTTGCCCACCCATGCGTTTTCCCTGTACGCATTTTTCAAGGCCCATGTTGCGCCCGCGGACCCCTTTGCCTCCCGGCAAGTGGCGAGCTTCGTCATGGCTTTTTCCCTCATGTTCGTTCCGGCGTTCTTCATGGGCATCGCGTTCCCGCTCGCCGGGAAGATACACGGCCAGTACAAAAAGAGGGTAGGCCATGCGGTCGGCGAGGTCCTTTCCTTCAACACGATCGGGGCCATCCTCGGGTCGGTTGTCAGCGGTTTCGTTTTTGTCTATCTTCTCGGCATCCAGCGGTCCCTGCAGGTGATCATTCTGATCAACATCGGGTTCGGCCTTCTGGTGCTCGTGAGCACGAGGAACAGGAAACTGCTCACGGGGGGAACGGCGGGCGCCGTGACGATCGCGCTCCTAGCCCTGGTCCTGAACCCGAACCCGTGGAACCTGTGGGACACCAAATACTTCGCCGTCTATCAGTCCCACGCTCCCGAGATGTACGCAACGCCCGAGAAAACCCGGGAAACCCTGGACAATACCGATGTGCTCTATTATGCCGAGGGCGCCGAGGCCATCGTCAGTTCCGTAAAGGCGGGGGAAACCCAGTTCTTCATAACCAACGGCAGGGTCGAGGCATCGAACAGCAACCAGGAGATGCAGTGCCAGTACACCCTGGGCCATTTGCCCATGCTGCTCAACAAGGACCCGAAGAAGGTCTTTGTGCTCGGCACGGGCAGCGGGATGACCCTCGGAGCAACCGAGGTCCATCCCGGCGTGGAGCAGGTCACCCTTGCCGAGATCGAGCCCAAGGTGCTGGGTGTGGCACGGACGTTCGGGATCTACAATCATTATGCGCTCGACAACCCCAAGCTGAAGATCGTGTTCAACGACGGCCGCAATTTCCTGCTGACCACGCGGGAGAAATTCGACGTGATCACCGCCGACCCGGTCCATCCCTGGTTCAGCGGGGCCGGGTACCTGTACACCGCCGAGTATTTCAAGCTTGCCGCACAACATCTCAACCCGGGCGGCATTATCTGCCAGTGGCTCCCTCTCTACGAGCTTACGGAGGAAAATCTTAAATCCATTGTGAAGACGTTCCGGGAGAACTTCTCGCACGTCATGGTCTGGCTGTCCTACGCCGATGCGGAGCTGGTCGGCAGCAACTCCCCCATCGTCATCGATGAAGAAGCACTCGACAAGCGGATCAACGCGCCGGGGGTGCGCGATGACCTGAAGCGGATCAACATGGGGTCGGCGGAGGCGTTCCTGAGCTACTTCCTGACGGGAACCCGCGGTGCAGACGCGTTCAGCGGCCAGGCGAGGATCAATACCGATGATAATCTGTACCTTGAGTTTTCCGCGCCCCATAATATCGGGCGGACGTACCTGCTGGGCCCCAACGTCGGCATTCTGACCGGCTACCGGGAAAGCATTCTCCCCTATCTGCGCAGGCCGGACGCCGCGGCCGCGCGTGAAAAGCAGCAGCGAAGATGGGAGCAAAACTTCCGGGCCGCTGCGCTGGGTGACCGCGTCCACGTCCTGAATCTCGCCGGACGCTTCGGCACGCCGGAGTATACCGCGCTGGCCGCCGAACTGGAATCACGGTATCCCGCGTATGCTCCCTGGCGGTATCTCGTCAATAACGAACCGGATGAACCGGGTGGAAACCCGCGGCTCCTGAAGCAGATCGAACTGGGCCTCGTCAATAATCACGGGGAGCCTGTGCATGTCCGTTTCTCCGCCGTCTTAATTCGGAGCAGCGCAGAACGGGCGCAGGTGTATTTTGTGGACAATAATGCACGGACCGTCTTCGGAAAGGTAAGGGTACGGGGAGCGAACAGGGACGAATTCATCGCCGGCCTTGTCGATGATGTGGTGAGCAGTGTCCAGTCCCTGTACGATGAGGAGCGGACGAAAACCTCGCTGCAGGGGGGGACGTATCCCCTGGCCCCCTCGCTGCTGCCGCAGATCAAGGCTCTCGTCGACGCAAAGGCGGACGAGGCGCGGCTGTGACATCCTCTCACTTCGCGGATCGGGCGCAGCAAGAGAGGGATTGGCTTGCCTATGACGCGCGACGAGCGTTCAGTTCACCGGCAAAGGTAGGAGGAACCGTACCGTGAAAAATGCAGCACGCATGAAATATGCACTTGCCGCTTCTGTTGCTGTGGTGACCTTTCTCGTCTATCTTCCCGCTCTTCAGAACGATTTCGTCAACTGGGACGACGATCTGTATGTCATGGATAACACCCATATCCGCTCCCTCAGCCCGGCTTTTTTCAAGTGGATCTTCACCGATTTCTACGCATCCTATTGGCACCCCCTGACCTGGGTATCACATGCGGTGGATTACGCTCTCTGGGGACTGAACCCCTGGGGGCATCATCTGACCAATATCATTCTCCACGCCGTCAATTCCTTCTTGGTGGTAATTCTCATCATGCGACTTCTCGAAGCGTGGAGCGGGATGTCGCAAAAGGCGGGGCAGTCGGCGGGTTTCCAGTCGAGGGAGCTGCTCATAGCCGGTGGAACGACGGGCATCCTGTTCGGCCTTCACCCCCTGCATGTGGAATCAGCAGCGTGGGTCGCTGAGCGGAAGGACCTGCTCTGTGCGCTGTTCTTCCTGCTCAGCATTCTCCAATATGCGAGCTATGTCCGGAGTGTCGCCACGGAATCGGTTCAGGAACATTCGTTCTCCCGTTATCGCAGCAAGCACTACTTCATCGCTATCGGGTTTTTCATCCTTGCCTTATGCAGCAAACCGATGGCGGTTTCCCTGCCCGTGGTTCTCCTCATTTTGGACTGGTATCCTTTTGACCGGATTCGCTCCCTGAAGGACTTTCGAACGGTTTTTGTCGAAAAAATCCCCTTTGTTCTGTTGAGTCTCATTTCATCGATCGTGATCATCGTGGCGCAGAAGACGGGAGGCGCTATGGCATCGATCGAAAGCATACCGTTGCCGACTCGACTGCTCGTTGCTGCCCGATCGCTTATCCTGTACCTGGTAAAGATGGTATGGCCCTTGAACCTTTATCCCCTGTATCCTTATCCGGCAAACGTATCCCTGGGATCGTTCGAGTATCTTTCGGCAATCGTGCTTCTCTCCGCGATAACGATCACGGGTATCGTTCTGGCAAAGAAGCGGAGGCTGTGGCTCGCGGTGTGGGGGTATTACGTTATCACCCTGCTGCCGGTGCTGGGCATCGTCCAGGTCGGCCCGCAAGCGATGGCTGACAGATTTTTCTATTTGCCGAGCATAGGACCATTTCTCCTCTGCGGGGTAGGAGCGGCGTGGCTCTCGAACAGAACACACAGAGTCGAACAACACCGGCTGGGCATCCAGCTATTCATCGTTGCGGCCGCGCTCCTCGTGTCCGCTGCCATGATTGTTTTAACTGTCCGGCAAATAGGCCTGTGGAAAAACGGCATAATCTTGTGGAGCCATGTCATCGAACAAGAGCCGGCGGCATATGCCGCCTACAACAACCGCGGTGTTTCTTTTGAAAAAACCGGCCAGATTGACAGGGCATTTGAGGATTACAACAAGACGCTTGCATTGAATCCCGCTGATGCTCAAGCATACTTTAATCTGGGTGTGCTGTACATTGGGGCTCATCTGTTCGACAAGGCGATAGCATGTTTGAGTCAATCTATAGCACTCAAGCCTGAAAGAGCCGATGCCTATCACAATCGAGGGGTCGTGTATTCCTCTCTCGATCGACTCGATGAGGCTTTGGCTGATTTTAATAAGGCCATTTCATTGGATCGGAACCTTGACATTGCTTATTTCAATCGGGGCAGGCTCTATCTGAGGTTGGGCAACGAGGGGCTCGCTCAGGCGGATTTCCAGAAGGCATGCGACCTGGGATACCAGGACGCGTGTATGAAATTGCGTGAATAGCCCGTCTTGTCTGGTGAGAACCAGGCAGGTGCCTCAGGCATTTTCCCGTTGCAATACCCGGTGCTCTGTACTAAAGTAAATCATGTCGATTGCCCGTGATGCCGCTATGCGTGATAGAATAAAAGGCCTGCTCCTGGCCATCACTTCGGTTCTCATCTGGCTCCTGCTGGGCATGGTCTATGCCGACCGGTTCTTTCCGCCCTTCACGGGGCTGGAGCTGCTGCTTATGCCCTGGAAGGGGGCGACTCCCCCCGAAGCAGGACTGGACCAGCGGCTCGCGATCATGCAGGGCCAGCTCGATGGCGCCATCCGCGTCTCTCACTATGCCTTGGTGGTCATGATCCTCGCCTTCACCTGCTTTACCTTATACCTGTCCATCATCTATCAGCAGAAACAGCGGAGGTCCCGCGAGAACATGCTGCTGGTGCTGAAAAACCAGGAGATCGCACGACGGAACGAGTTCATCCGGTATATTTCCGCGACCATCGGACATGAGTTCAAGAACAACCTCGGACGGATCAAGCGGCGGGTCGATCTCCTGCCGGGAATACCCGGGGACTCCAAAGAGCGTATTGACGAGAACCTTGACAAGCTGTTCGCCGATATCGATATTTTCAAGAGGATCGCCGATGAACGCGAGGCAAGCCTGGTCGAATTCGTCAATATCGATCTCAGGGGAATGCTGGACGAGCTCGCCGTTCAATACCGGGACCTTGCCGACCTGACGATTCCCAGGAACATCCCCGTCCCCATGATCTACGCCGCTCCGCCCCTGCTGAAGACCGTATTCGAGAACGTGATCGACAACGCCGTCAAGTATAAGAAGCCGGACGAGCCGCGGGCCCGCGTTCATGTTTCCTGTTCGACGGACCGGGATGGAACGAGGCGGTACGTGACCATCTCCATCCTGGACGAAGGCATCGGCATGGACGAGCAGCAGGCGGACCAGTGCTTTTACAAGGGAAGAGGCATCGGCGAGAACTGGGGGCAGGGGCTGTATTTTTCCAAATACGTCATCGGCCTCCATGCGGGCAAGATCAGGATCGGGAAGGAGTACACGGCCCCGGGCAGGGGGACCGAGGTGATCATAAACCTGCCCTTCGTTGTGGAGCGGCTCGATGTTTAGAGTATTGATTGCCGACGACGATTATGAGGACCGGGAGCTTCTGAAGCTCGAAATCCGGAAGATCCTGGCCGCCGAAGAGCCGGACCTCCGGATTCAGGAAGCGGTCAGCGTCCGCGATGCCGTCCGCATCCTGACGAATCAGGTCTTTGACCTGATGACCCTGGACATCGAGTTCGACCGGATGAACGAGGGGATCGACGCCCTGCCCGAGCTCTTTGAGACCTACCCGGCGCTGAATATCATCGTCGTCAGCGGAAAGCTGGGCAAGAGCGAGGTTACCGAACGCCTCTTCCGTTTCACCAAGGACAACGTCCTCAAGGGGAAACGCTGGGCGCGGCACTTCGATGTGCTCGACAAGAAGGACGACAAGGGGGAGGCGCTGCGACGAGCCTATGCCTTTGCCGTCGGTCAGCAGAAGGGCGCGGACAGCCTCCGGGAACTGTTCCTCCTTGCTGAGTCCTATCTTGAGAAGAACATGATCGATAAATGCCTGGAGGTCTATCAAAAGATCCAGCAGCTGGCGCCGGGTGAGATCGAGTCCACCGAGAACATCCACTTCATGAAAGGCAAGGTATCGGCGGAGCAGGCGCTGGAATACTACCGGGCGGGGGAAAGAATCGTGGCATCGCTCCTGCTGGGCTATTATCTCGAAAACCGGATGAAGGCCTTCACGAACGCGGCGCTCGGCCGGACCTATGCGATCCTGTCCGAGGGGCTGAAAGAGATGGTGCAAAGCCGTAGCATCAGCCAGGCCAAACAAAACCTGTTCAGCGACCTGCTGGGTTTGAGAAACAAGGCGATCCATTCTCCGGCCACCCTGTCCGAGGCTGATATCCGGACCGCGGTCAAGAAAATCGGCCTTCTGGAGGAACATTCGGTATGAAGGATACAACCCTGTGGAAGTTCGTTCCGCCGCCCGGGCCTCTCCTCAGCGTCGTGCTGATCGGGCTGGTGCTGTTGAGCGCCCTCCTGTACTATCGGGCTGTCAAGATACAGCGCTTTCTCGAACCCGCCCTCGCCCTCTCCCAGCCCCGCAACGAGTTCTCGAAGGGCATCATGACGGTCTTCGAGAAGGAATTCGGAACTCAACCGGTCAAGGGTCTTGCGGTCAAAATGCAGTCCATCGTGATAGAAAAATCGCTGCTCATTTCGGCTGACGGAAAGCTGAAGGCATCGGCGCAGCGCGATTTGCAGAAGCTGGCTCGCATTTTTCTGGCGCTCATGAAGGATGATCACCTGCGATCGGAGATCAATCTGGTCCTCATCGTTGGCCGTTTCCCCTCCTATGGGACGGCCGGGGCGACCATGGCAGCACGGATGGAGGTCCAGCGATTGGCCGGATTCATCCAGGATGCATTGTTCCACCTCGAGCCGGAACTCGGTATCCGGTTTTCGACCTACTTCGCGAGCGCCGCTCAGCCCATTCCTCCCTCTCAGCGGAACGTGGAGAGGATCGAGTTCCGTATTATTCCATCGGAGTTCCTGCACATTGAAGTGCTTGAAAAACTCGAAAAATATTCCATGTAAGGCCGGACGCTGGCCAGGCGCCACGGTTACCCATCATCAGCCTACCCGAGAGGCCGGATATTTCGCTGTCATTCTATGCCGTGAAGTTTAACGGCATCCGCTGCCTGTGGATTCGGGTTTTGCGCGTGTCTTCCCGCCAGCACTTGAAAAATATCCTATCTCGGTTGACAACAGGACCCCGAGAGATTATGATTGTCCAGAAACATTGCATTCTGCAACGGCTTGTCAGGGTATCGTCTCCGCAGGGAAATCACAATCTACCCTCGGGAGGTCTTTTTCATGGCTGAACTATGTCCCACAACAGGCGTCGACAGGATCTTGCTTTTTACGGACGGGTCGCGGAGTACAGCGAAGGAGCCGCTCGTGAAGCGATCAACCTCTCCAGGAAATGCCGAAGCAAACTGGTGATCCTTTCCGTTGTGGACGCGAATCCCGAATTGGATGCCCTGGCGCCGCAGATATCGGAAAAACAGGAGCGGGCTGCCAGGCAGAACCTGGACGCGCTGCTTGACCATGCACGGAAACAAGGGGTCGAGGCGTCAACCGTGGTAAACAGGGGCGAGGAGTCCTATAAATATATCGTCGAAGAGGCGGTCAAGAATAACAGCACCCTGATCGTCATGGGACGGAGGGGGCGGGCGGGGCTTAAGCGTCTCATGATGGAGAGCGTCACGGCGCGCGTCATCGGTCACGCTCCCTGCAACGTGCTCGTGGTTCCCTGGGCCGCCGAGCTGGGATTCAGGACCATCGTCGTCGCCACCGACGGCTCACGGTATTCAACGGCCGCATCTGCCGAGGCCATCGGCCTGGCCAGGCGGAACGGGAGCGCACTGACGGTCATTGCCGTGGTCCCCGCAGAGCTCGCGACTCCCACGGACATCGACTTTACCATGAAGGAGGCGCTTTATATGGAAAGCACAAAATCGCTTGATGCATTCAAAAGGATCGCTCTGGAGAATGCGAGAAACGGGATACTAGCTCAGGGGGTGCGGGATGCTGAGCATGATCACAGCGCGGGAGTCGCTCTGAATGGCCGGTCGCCATCTCTGTTGAATCTTGGCAGGTCTTTTTTTAAAAGAAAAAAACAGCATAAGGATTGACGAACCATGCATACCTTGACAGAACGAACCGTTGACCGGGACAGCCTGCAGAAGCTCTATGTACAGATGTATGCCATTATCAAGGAAAAGATCGAGACCTTGGAGTGGAAGAACGGGTCGCAGATTCCGACCGAGGAGAACCTCTGCAGGACGTACCAGGTGAGCAAGGCCACAGTGAGAAATGCCGTGTTGGAGCTTGCCCGGTGCGGCTATCTCAGGAAACAGCAGGGCAGAGGCACTTTTGTCACCTATGCCAGGCAGGATCTCGGTGTCGCCATGAAGACGACGTTGACGGAAAACATGTTCGGAGAGGGCATGAGGGCGGAAAAGGAGATGCTCGCACAGGGGCTCCAGGCGCCATCCGAGGATGTCACGGCCGCCCTTGGTCTGAAGGGGTCCGGGAGCGACGTATACTACATCCTGTGCAAACGGATCGTGAACGGAGAAACGGCGTATCTTGAAGAATCCTTCGTGCCCCTCTGGGTATTTCCCGGCATCGAGGATGAAGAAGTGTGCAGCAGGCCGTTCTACGAACTGATCCAGGAGAAAGGGGAGCGAAAAATCTTCAAGGTCATGCAGACCATTGAGGTGGCCGAGGCCCGGGGGGAAGCGGCGCTGCTCCTTAAGATCCCCGAAGGATCGCCAACGCTGTTGCTCCATCGACTGCTAATCGGACCGCATTCGATTCCCATCGCCTACACCCGCCTGCGCGGCATCGGTAAACAATATAAGATCATGACCGAGTTCGAACGTCTCAAATGAGCGTTGAGCGCGCTTCGGAACACCGGTATCCTGCTGAACAAAAAAGCTCCTGGCCGACGGCTCTATCGCCGCCCGGCGTCTTCTCTTCCTTTACGCAACTTCTCGCGAAGCTGAGGCGGCCGTTCACAGACCTCGCGCCCATTCATAGTATGCTGCGACGTAGGTCGTATGAGGACTAAATCCATCCTTTTTTACTCCTCCGGTGCTATACTAGTGTGTGTAAGGAATTGTGCAAGGTGTTGAGCGAGGAGGTGCTTATGGCAACGGTAATGGATAAAAAGGGGGGCTATCCCCTCTGTGACGAAGTGTATTCCGAACTGTCGGGGATGAAAGAAGGGATCATGCGCCTGATCAAAAGGACGGAGGGCATTGGCCCGGTACGGGAAGGCGCCGAAAAATTTAGCCGGCACTTGAAAGAGATCGCCGACGAGATTGACTGGAAGCTTCAGATTCTGGCCCATTCCTGTTCGTATGATTGGACCGGCTCCGTTGATTTCGAGGGTGCGGTTCAGGTGAAAGAGGTCGAGCAGCGGCTGACAGAGCGGGACTTCTCGCCCGGGTATGTAGGCGGGTAGCGATGCGCGGAGATCCACGAGAAACGGCCGGCGATTTTGATCGTCGGCCGTTTCTTTTAGGAGGCCCAAAAAATCCAGGAGTCGTGCCTGCGATTAGGAGCAGTTTTACTGACGTTCATGCGGCGAGGGGCACGTGAAGGACAAGAGGGCGGTCAAAGGCAATTAAAACGCCATATTCCCCGCTATGATCGAATAAAGGCCGAAGGCCATCAGGATGCCGCCGGTTATGTAGCGAAGGGCGCTTTCATGCCGGACAAAGGCCGTCAGCCTGCGCTGGAGGAGATGGGATGAGTAGGCAACGGTCAGCATGGGGATCGCAAGGCCAAGAGAATAGAAACCGAGCAGGATGATCCCCTTTGAAAGCTGTCCGCTCGTGCCGACCAGCGTGAGGATGCTCGACAGGAAGGGGCCTATGCACGGGACCCAGACAAGACCGAGAGCCATACCCAGGAGGAAGCCGGAGAAGCGACCCCCGCCGCTCACCCGCACGTTCGAAAGCCGGTAAAGCCTCTTGAAGACGTTCAGGTCGAAGATGACGAAAACACCCATGACGAGTATCACGAAAGCACCCGCGAGCTCAATATAGCGGGTGCGGCCCACGAGCAGCGCGCCCGCGAGCGACGATACGGCGCCCATGATCATGAATGCGAGGGAAAGTCCGAGGACGACGAGGAGGGGACGCAGCGGATCCTTTTTTTCAGCTCCCGCCGCAATGACCGGTACGACCGGGAGAACGCAAGGAGACAGCACGCTGGCCAGGCCTGCGCCGACTGCCAAGGCAATATTTGCAATGCCCAGTTCCATTTATTTAAGTGCATCCAGTCCGGCCGCCAGCGTCTCATAGCTCTGGATGCCGGGGGGGAAATAATTAGCAATGGCCCCCTTCTTGTCCACCAGAACAATGGTGGGGAGGTTCCTCACGCCGTAGTCATAGAACGCCTGCTGGTCCTCGGCCTTCATGGTGCTGATATTGGCCACGTTGAAGCCGTTCTTCCTGTCTTTCAGCAGACGTTGTACAATCTCCTTCTGAGCCTTGCAGGGACCGCCCATGGGGTTCTGGAAAAAGACGAGCGTATGCTTCTTGCCCGAACCGATGACCTTCCGGAGTTCAGGGGTGCTGAGCGGTGCAGGTGTACCTGCGCCCGCGCCGCCGGCGGTAATAACCACGGTCAGCGCGATCAGTGAGGCCAGCGCAAATGCCTTCTTCATGCTACTCCTCCTCATGCGGAAATAAAAAAACGTCTGACATACTACCAAATGACGCGAAGGCTGTCAATGATCCCGAGGGGAGTGCGGCGGTTTTAAAACAGGGTTCCATTCGCTGTATGTCGTAGCTCAACAGGAAAGGCAATCGGCCGCTGGTGATACTGCCGGTAGGACTGCAAAAAAAGCCGCTCTCCCGGTTAGCTCCAGATGAATGACTTCCGGAACCATTACGGGAAAAGCGGCCTGGTTTTCAGTGTTGTTACTGCGCGTTATTCTCTTCCATGCCTTTCGTATCCGTGGTCCTCTCCGCGCTCATGGTCCCTTCCCTGGTGTTCACCCCGCTCGACTCGCGCGTGCTGCTCGTGATCCCACCGACGGTCGCGCTCCCAGGTGCGCCAGTTGTGCTGGACCTCGCCATAGGGCATGCGGGCATAACGGGGAGGAATACGACGATAGTCATGGGGTACTCCGAGGATTACGCGTGGCACCCGGCCGGGACCAACGGTTCTCCACGGACCATTATAGTCGTGCGCGATATACCAACCGCCGCGGTACGGCCGGTACCAGTTTCCATGATAGAAGAATATGTCCACACCCACTTCAGGAGGATAGTAGACATAACTGCCGGGGATCACGACCAGCGGAGGCGGAGCCGGCAAGACCAGCGGCGGAAGCGGGATGGTGACGTTCACGCTCACCCCAGCCCCGACCGTCGCGGGCAGACTCAACCCCAAGGCAAGGATAAATACAACTGTTCCGAGTGCGGTAACTGATTTTTTCATGGAAGTTCCTCCTCTTCTTTGCCTACTTTGACACAGTGCGGAGCGGTTGGTTGAATCGAAGCCCCCCGTTTTTATGGGCCGTCACGGGCCATCGGTCACGAAGCAAGAGCCGCGCCATCGTGGACCGCTGTGGCCCGGCACGCTCCGTCTTCCGGCTGCAAAAAAGAAGGCGATACGAGCTGCCGCAGGTCATAACAAGGGGGTCACCTTCTCGTTTGGCCGGGAGAGTGAATAACAGAAGCACGGTAATCAGAACATTGCCGGGGTTTGCGAGCTGAACGCTACGCCTGCCGGGCGGGTTGCTGCTGTTGACCAGTGTCTTCGGGGATGAGCAAAAACAGGAGCAAGGGGAGGGTGATGAGGTTGAGCTTGTTACGGTGTTCGATTGCTCACCAGCTTGAGAGCATGAAAGGACTTCGCCGGACGGATGCCGATGTTGCGCCCGGCGCTCACTTCAGAAAATCAAAGAGCGACTGCGAGAGGACCTTTGTTGCCGTTGCACGGAGGGCCTGCAGCGCCGTATCGGTCTGCTGGAGCTGCATGGCCGTTTCGTTCATGTCTGCGCTTTCCGTGGCGTCAAGCGAATCCTTCACCGAATTGCTGACGCCGGTGAGCAGTGAGGTTTGGTCCTGCATGCCGCTCAACCGGACGCCCACATCGGCCTGGACGACGGCCAACTGGTTCTGCGCATTCGTGAAGGGGTCCATGAGCGCCTCGATGCGGCCCGTGTTCTTGTCTCCAATGGCCGAGCTCAGCAGGTCCGTCATCTGGATCACGTTCGAGAAACTGAAGTTGTCGACCACGGTGCCGGTCGCGTCGCTGATCGCGACATTCACCGTTTTGGTGCCCGCAACGTGGGTATAGGACGCGCTCTGGCCGTTGCCGAGCTGCTTGACGTAGTCCGCGCCCGGCGTGTAGCTGAACGCGCTGTCGCCCGTGACGTTGATGGGGACGGCCGCCCCGTCGCCGATCATCGCATTGATGACGCCTGAGTCGCCCTGGTACGCATAGGTACTCGCCGAAAAGGACGCGACATTCGATTGGAATCCCGAAAAGAGATAGCTGTCGCCGTTTTTTGTGTTTGCGTAGTCAAGCAGCTGGTTCCGTAAGTCGGACGCTTCTTTTGCGAGGGTCGCGGAGGTCATGGCATCGGTACCCGTGAGCGTCGTCTGCGCAAGATCGACGATCTTGCCCACGGTGTCGTAGGCAGAGGAAAGGACCGTGCTCGTGACGTTCAGGTTCGCGTTCGCACCGTCGATGTTGCGCTGGTACTGGTCGTTATTGTTTATGGTGACGCGGTAATCCATGGCCCGCATGGTGCCGAGCGGGTCATCTGAGGGGGCAAGGAGCTTCTTGCCCGTCGAAAGCTGATTCGTCAGAACGGAATAATCCGACTGCCCGCTCTGGAGGGCCTGAAGTATCTGATTGTACATCATGGAGGATGTCACGCGCATGGTAAAACCCCCTGCTGATAAAAGTCCCGGAACGCGCCGTTGCGCCGAAGCAAACCGCGACAGGTACCCTGCGTCTCTCGCCGATCACGGAGCACCCGCGAAGCGGCAGATTGCAGACATCCCGAAATAGTCAGGGCCATCTCCCCAGCGACTGGATGAAAATTAGTCTAGCTGCTAGTAGCACCCGATCAGAAAGCCGTTTTAGTACCTGTGTGCCCTTTGGAAAACAAAGCATGAATCGGCCCTGCGAAAACAACGTCGGTTGTCCAATTCCCTCCAAACCAATATGTCTTCGGATGTCTGATTGCAAAGAGCCTATAACAGCCCATATATTAATACGCGGCAGATGATCCCATATTCAAGACATCCTGAAGAAGCTGGTCCGCTACGGAGATCACGCGGGCACCGGCTTCATAGGAGCGCTGGTACTTCAGCAGGTTCGCCGCCTCCTCGTCAAGGGATACCCCGGAAACGGAGTCGCGCCTGTTCTGTATATCCGTCATGAGGTTGTTGTTGAAGGTGAGGCTGTCCGCGGTCGAGCTCTTCATCGCGCCGACCGTCGATACCAGGCCGCTGTAAAAATCCGAAAACGTCGTGCTGCCGAGATCGGCCATGGGCGCAGACGTGAGCTGAGTTATCGCTATTGCATTTGCATTATCGCCGGGAACGCCTGCGGCTGTCGAGGACGCGGCCACCTGGCTGGGATCGGTCAGCGCCGACTGGAATCCGCTCACGGCTGTCGTCAAGGGGCTGACGAAAATGCTGTCGGCGTTCGTCACGGCGCCCGAGATCGTGAGGTTCATGCCGCTCAGCGCGATCGCTGTTCCCGCGGGATTGTACGCGCCCGACGCAACGGCCGTGCCCGTCTGCTTGTCCGTAACCGTGTAATTGCCGCCGCTGAAGGAGACCGTGTACTCATCAAGGGTCAGGGCGGACTGGTTTGTGATAACGGAGGAGATGCTCGCGGCTGCTGAATGATTGACCGTTGTCAGCTGCAGGGGGCTGAAGAAATCATTGCCCGTGGAGCCGTCCAGGCCGAAGCCCTGCTGGTGCAGCGTGTTCACCTGCTGGGTGACGGAGGCAACGAGCCTGCGGAGGGGCGTGAGCGCATTGTTCTCGATATCGTTCCGGGAGGCGATCATTCCGCCCAGCTGGCCGCCCTGCACTGTGGAAGTTATGTTCACCCCGTCGAGTGTGACGCTCCGGTCCCCGCTGCTGTCCAACGCGCTGGTCATGGTGTTCGTCCGCGTACCGGCCACGAGATTCCGCATGCCGACCACGACGGTCAGCGAGCCGGTATTGTCCTCGTAGGACGTGAAGTCGACGAGCTTGGCAAGGTCGGTCAGCTTTGCGTCTCTCTGGTCGCGCAGGTCGTTTGCGGTCACCCCGCTTGTACCGGCCTCCACCTGGGTAATGCGGCTGTTCAGCGAAGCGATGTCCGAAGCGATCTGGTTGATCTGGCCTGCCGCAGCGGCTATGCCGTCGTTCGTGCTCTTGAGCGAGGATGTTATTGCATTTTCAATGGTCTTTGCAGAAGAGGTCAGGGAGGCCGCCTTCTGGAGCAGTACGGTGCGCGGGACCTGCGAGTCGGGGTTTGTCGCAACATCGTTCCAGGCATTAAAGAAATCGGCGAGCGGCTGGGCGAGACCGAGGCCCTGCTGCTCGTTAAAGACCGGCTCGATCTGGCCCCAGGCCTGGTCCATGGCCGCGGACCGGCCCTGGTCCTGCTGCGATCCAAGGAGCTGCGCTTCAAGGAACTGGTCGTAGCTGCGGACGATGCCGCCCGTGGTTACGCCCCTGCCGACGGAGCCGGCGCTGGTGGTGACGGGATTGGCGATGTCCAGCACGATGTCCTCGCGCGAATAGCCGGGCGTGTTCACGTTCGCGATGTTGTTGCTCGTTACGCTGAGCGCTGCCTGGCTGGCAAAGAGGGCGGACTTGCCGATGTCGAACAGGCCGAGAATGGACATCTATGCCTCCCTCGTGAGCAGCGAGCCGCTGTTCCGGTTCTTGATGCTGACGCCGCATGAACCGAGAAAGCTCAGGGAGTTCCTCACAATGGCGGAAGAGCGTTCGATCAGCACCTTGTTGAAGTTGTTGAACTCCGCGACGCCCTGCAGGAGGGAGAGCAGCTGAAGGCGGAGCGCGTGGAGGGATTCGTCGCCGGTCAGTTCCGCGATCTTCTGGAGCGCCACGGTCCCGTCAAGGCCTCGGTCTGTCGAGAAGGCCCGGACGAGCCGGATGCGCTCCTCTTCAAGCAGCCTGAGCTTCAGGACGATCGTGTCCTTTTCCTTGGAGAGCTCCTCCACGCCTGCCGCATCGATCTGCACAAGGCATTCCCGCTCGCGCCGGAGCACCTCGAGAAGCGCGCGGTAGCCGATGACCTGCTCGGACAGGATGGATTTTATGCTCTCAACAATTCCCATGGCATTCTTTTACAAGATTTCGCTTATCATCTTCTGAGCGACCTTGGCCGGATCAACTGTATAGGTCCCGGCCTCAACGCTCTGCTTGATCTGCTGGACCTTGGCCTCCCGCACATCCGGCAGCTGATTGACCGCCGCCATGAGGTCGGCGACCTCCCGGCTTTTACCAGAAATGTCAACCGTATCGGCCGGACCCGCATTCTTGGCCTGGTTGACCTTGATATCCCGTTCATCAGCGCCAGAGGATTTTTGGGTGCTCTGGACACTCCGGTTCGGCCCCTGGTTTTCAGGCGGCTTGTTCGAATAGATCTTCATAGACCCTCCTTACGAGGCAAAGATTTGTGGTTTTCTTATCGGCGGATTTCCCGAAAA
This sequence comes from Nitrospirota bacterium, assembly GCA_035516965.1. Lineage (NCBI taxonomy): Bacteria > Pseudomonadati > Nitrospirota > Nitrospirota bacterium. Next base: position 184 of record DATIZR010000100.1, on the reverse strand, counting down.
CTTTAATGAAATTTTCGCCTTACCTCTTTGCCAAAAGGGTCTCTGGTGGTACCTTTTCTCCCTTGTACTGCACCTCGAAATGGACGTGGGGACCGGTTGCCCTGCCGGTGCTGCCCACGCGGGCAATGATCGATCCCCGGTCAACCGAATCACCGACAGCTACCGTATTTTCCTTATTATGCGC